>JAJAYT010000310.1 GCA_026786085.1 Microcoleus sp. CAN_BIN18
CGCTAAAAAAAAAAAATAATGGGTGTTTTGGGGGGCGTTTCTCCCCCCCACCCGGGCCCGCCAAAACCCCCCCCACTACGAACCAATTTTAGATAGGTCAATTGACCGGACACGATATAACGAGCAATTACCCATTACTCATTACCCATTACTCATTACTCATTAGCTTATTTGCGATCGCAACTTCCCGGTTTCCAATTCAATTTCAAAAGCCATCCGCACCTTTTCCCACTCGGCTTGGGCTTCCAACAGGCGATCGCGCGCCATACTCGCATCAAAAACCTGATCCCCTCCAGACTCAACAGCCACGCGACCCATATACTCCAACTCCTTGCAAACTTCAGAAAAAGACACGGCTCCTAAATTGGCGCTGCTCGACTTCAATGTGTGAGAAGCCAGTTTCAAACTATCAGGATCGCCGAGAAAAATAGCCTCCTTCATTGCTGCCAAATGCTGCGGTGCATCTAACAAATATATCTGAATCAACTCCCCCAAAAAATCCGGGTCTTCCTCATCATCTAGCTCGCGGAGATTCTGCAAAATATGAAAATCGATCGGCGAACCTGCTCCCGGTTGAACGATCGAATGTCCCGCAGCCTGACTATCAATTTTGTCAGAAATATGTTGATTTTTCGGCTCAGCAACAGCATCTAATTCATCCCGATGCAGGGGTTTGCACTGCGAGAGGGCCAGCGCCAACTCTTCCCGGCGCACCGGCTTAGTAATATAATCGTCCATACCTGCTTCCAGACACTTTTCGCGATCGCCCTGCATCGCATTCGCCGTCATCGCAATAATTCTCGGCTTCTTGTTAGCTGGCCATTCCTGACAAATGCGGCGCGTCGCTTCCAACCCGTCCATCTCCGGCATTTGCACGTCCATCAGCACAACATCGTAAGATTGCCGCTTCAATGCCTCCAAAACCTCCAAGCCATTAGCCGCAATATCAGCCCGATATCCTATCCTGTCGAGCAAATGCGTAGCGACTTTTTGATTTACCACATTGTCCTCTGCCAGCAAAATCCGAATCTGACTAGAATTAGCTGCATCGCGGGCAACAGAATTGCTCGCAACCTGCCTCAAAACCGCAGGCGTCCGCTGCACGCGGTGCTGTTCTTGAGAATTTTCAAAATACTTCAATCCCGAAGTCAAAGTCGCCACATTTGAAACTTCTCCCCTGCCGCTTTTGCCAGCAACATATCCAAAAACTTGCAGCAATACATTATAAAACTGCGACTGTTTGAGAGGCTTAGTTAAAAAAGCCGAAAAATGTACTTCTGTAGTTTCCAGTTTTTTCCAAACTTCCGCCTTGCTCAAATAAGTAAACAGCACCAAAGGTAGCGCAACTTTGCGAGGGCTTTTAACTTTGATGATATTCGGATTTAGCCCGTTATCGCTAGACAAAGCGCTCAATTCCAATGAACGAATCTGCACGGCCAAAGCCACGCCGTCCATATCTGGTAGATTCATTGCCAAAATAGCCAAATCGATCGCCGAATTTTCTTTGATGACTTCCAAAGCCTCAGCACCGGAAGTTACAGCCAGGGGTATCATGCCCCAAGCCTGGGCCTGCCGGATCAAAACTTGCCGGTTAATGGCATGATTTTCGACAATTAACAAACGCTTACCAGCAGCAAATTCTGGCAATTTTTCCTCGGTGCGACTCTGGGTGGCTTCAGCAATCACCGTAAAATAAAAAATCGAACCCGAACCGGATACCGACGGCGGAGTAAATCCAGCAGGTGGCCTTCCAGCGGTGCTTTGTCCGATCGCCGAAACTGGCGGTTGAGACTTAGGAATAGCCGTACAAACCTGACTGACAACCCACATTTTACCCCCCATCAGATCGCTCAGACGCTGGCTGATAGCCAGTCCCAAACCCGTCCCGCCGTAATGTCGGGTTGTCGAAGCATCCACCTGCGAAAAAGCTTTAAATAGGCGATCGATCCGGTCTGAAGGAATACCAATTCCGGTATCTTGGACAGCAAATTGAATTTCGTATTGTCTGGTAGCTGCCAACTGTCCCTGGTTAATTCCTAGCGGTTTCGACTCTATAACATTGGTTATTTCCGTCGGACTTTTAGCAGCTAATACCTCAATTTTCTTAGCCGTACAACAGACTACAATTTCTCCAGATTCTGTAAATTTAACAGCATTTCCCAGCAAATTTACCAATATTTGGCGCAGCCTCGTGACATCTCCTAAAATATTTTTGGGAACAGAATCGTCAATAAAATAAGCCAACTCTAAACCTTTTTCTGACGCTCTCGGAGCTAGCAATTCTAGAGATTCTTCGATACAGTTTTGCAGCTCGAAGGGGCTGGATTCCAAATCCATTTTGCCCGATTCAATCTTGGAAAAGTCGAGGATATCGTTAATAATAGTCAGCAAAGCATCGCCGCTGGTGCGAATTGTCTCCACAAAATCTCGCTGTTCTGTAGTTAGTTCCATATCCAGCAGCAAACCAGTCATTCCGATGACTGCATTCATCGGAGTGCGGATTTCGTGACTCATCGTCGCTAAAAATTCGCTCTTAGCTCTGTTAGCAACTTCCGCCGCTTGTCGGGCTTGCTCCAAAGCTTCATTTTGCTCTGCGAGTTGTTGCTGTCGGTGAACTTCGGTTTCTAAAAGTTGGGCTTGAGCTAAGGTAATTCCGACTTGAGCGGCAACATCTTCTAACAGTTCAATTTCGTCGGGAGTCCACTGGCGAGTTGCATCGCACTGATGTAAAGTAATAATGCCATTCGGTGCTCCTTGATAGGAAGTGCGAACCGCCAACATAGATTTTAATCCAATGCGGCGGCACATCGGTACGGAAGATTCGAGCAAAGGATCGGCAAACACATCGGGAGAGGCCAGGGCTATATCTTCAGCAAGTAGTTTTTCTGTGTAGGGGTTGTAAGTGACAGAAAGTTCTAAATCTAGAGCCGATTCGTGACCTGGTTCTAAGTATTCGGCGACGCAAGGAAGGTGGGGATAAGGTTGGGAAAGATAGGTGTGAATTGTACAGCGATTGACACCGAATACACGGCCGATTTGGGTGGCGGTAGTCTGAAAAATTTCTTGCGTATCTAAGGTTGATCGCACTTTTTGAGTAATTTGTTTGAGGAGTAAAACGCGCTGATACTGCCGCTGCAAAGTTTTATCTCGCTCTTCCCGAGCAATTTCAGTGCCGATGTAATTGCCCATCAACTTTAAAATTTCTAAATTCAGCGGTTTTAAAGGAGGTTTAGCGGTGCGGGAAGTAAAGCTCAAAGTGCCAAAAACTCGCCCTTGCACTATTACCCGCGTGCCGACAAAAGCCTCCAACCTGCGCACGGCGTAGGCGGGGTGGTACCGCCACTGAGTAGTGCCGGCTGATTCGATCGAAATAGGTTCGATCGATCGCAAAACCTCTCGCTCAAAAGTTCTGCTCAAAGCAAAACCATCTCCTTTAGCAAATCCGAAGGGAAAATCTTCCGGTACATAAGCCGCGATCACTTCGTAGCGATCGCCCAAAACCCTGCCCAACAGCCCGATATCCATGCCAAACTGACTGCAACCCATTGCCAGAAACCGGGCTGTTCGCTCGTCAAAAGAGCCTGACGAGCCCACCATTACCTCGTAGAGCGATCGAATTGCCCGCTCGCTTTCCCGCAGTTCCTCAACTCCTTCGACGCGGTTGCAGACATCGTGCAAAGTCCCTAAAATTCCCGCTATTTCACCTTGGGAATTCAGCCGGACTTGGGCAAATATTTCAACGGAAATAAAGCCCGAATTACTGTGAATTCCCAATTCATTTTTGTCCGACTCCGAGTTGCACTTAAATCGAAATTCTTGCCGATGAAATTCCGACTTCCCAGACAGCAAAGACTCCAATAAATTTGCAGATAGCGGGCGCTCAGTTGGATGTACCCAATCTAAAAAATTAGTTTGCAAACTTTCGGCAACCGAAAAACCCGTAATTTCAGTCCAAGCGCGGTTCAGAAATGTCCAAATCCCCGCCGCATCCATCTGAAAAATTACTGTTGCTTTCAAAGAATCAAATACTTGAAATTGCTCCCGATCGCGATCGCAGTTTTTGAGCTCTAACTGCTTGTTTCGAGAAATGTCTGTATGAGTTCCGATGAACCGCAGCGGTTTACCCGCAGCGCTGCGCAAAATTTGGCCCCGGTTCAGCACCCAGACAGTGCTACCATCTTTGCAGTGCATCCGATATTCTGCTGCAAAATCCGCTGTCTTTTGTGCGAAATGCTCTTCTAAAGCTGCCTTTACTCCGTCAATATCATCTCGGTGAATGCGACTCCACCATTCCGATCGCCGATTCGATATTTCCCCTTCTTTGTAGCCCAGCATTTCCTGCCACCGCGCCGAATAAAAAAACTCATCAGTTTCGAGATTCCAATCCCAAATTCCCTGATTGTTGACGGTAGCGGGGAGACTTAGGGGCTCCACGAAACTATTTTGAGAAATTTCAGCAGCGACGTGGGAATTTACTGCCGGAAGCTGTATTTCTGCCGAGAGTTTTTTGTATTGCGCGTTGCTAGATTCTAGCTGGCGCTGCAAAGCGATCAAGCCAGAATGCAGAGATTTTGAATCCAGCGCTTGTAAAAGAATAGTTTTAGGATTGACAATCCCGATCGGGTGATTGCTTTCGTTAATGACTAATAAAGGCAACTGGCAGTAGTATTTTTGCAGCAGGGCGAGGGCTGATTCTAGGCTAGAGTGCGATCGGATCAGCGGCGGCGAACTGCTGCAAATGGCTCCCGCTTTAATTTTGTTCGAGTCTTTTCCCAGCGCCTGCAACTGCACGATATCCCGCGAACTTACCACCCCAACCAGTTTGTGGAGATTGGGATTTGTAAATTTGGAATTATGAGCAGCACCAGTCGAGTTTTGTTCGGGAGTGTCAGTAATTAATACATAGCTAACATTGTGTCTGAACATCAGTTGCGCCAAATAGCGAACCGAAGCAGTAGACGGAGCGTGAATAATTCGCGATGCTGCGATTTGAGGAATTTGATAAAGTTTAATTAAATGAGCTGGCAGCTCTAATTTCGGATGCAAACTTGGCAGCGGCGGAGGGAACGCGAAGGCTGCCGTTGGTGGCGCAGCACTGCTGTTAGCTTTTTGTGCCGATTCCCCAATTTCCTGCAACAGTTGCACCAAGCTTTGAGAGCTAATCAAACCAACAAATTCTTCAGCGTCGCTGACGATTGGCAAATGGCCGATCTGATTTTTTTCCAGCAGATTTGCTAAGGCAAAAAAGTCGGGAATTTCCGATTCTCGGGCTACAGTTACGGTTCTGATCATGATTTGCTCGATCGCAAATCCCCTCAAAGCAGCGCCTATAGAATTTAGCTGTACGACATCTCGCGCGGTAAAAATCCCCAGCACCGTCTGCCCACGGGGATAGGAAGCTTTGGAGCCGTTGAGACTCAGCCCGTTGGCATCGGGCCGTAACGCACGCGGTACGCCCTTGTAGAAGCCCGACTGTACCGGGGAGTGCAGAAAATTCCCATTGGTGAGATTTCCGAGTTGAGAATTCCCGCGCGACTCTACCACGAGGACGTAACTGGCTCCTGTGCTGCTCATCAGCTCGATCGCCTCTTCTACGGGCGTCCCAGGCGTGACGGTGAGGGGATTGCGGTTAATTACCTGACTGAGGGAGGGAATAAACATCAGGGTGCAGGGTCAAAAGAGTGATATTTGTTGGAAAAACCCGATTGTCGATAGCAGGTAGATTGACAGGGTTTGCCCGCAAGAAGGTTTCCAAGCGCGCTCAAAGTCTCTGTACGATTAAACTCACCTCTACTTCCAGCATCTTGGCATTGAAAATTAATTCCGTGCCAATCCTGACAATTGACGGGTAATGACAAGTCAGAAGCAATGCTATCTGCCAGAGGGGGACTTTTGACGGGCTGGCAATTCTTCGCCTAGCCTAACTGCTGCGGGTTTACGAGCAAGAATTTCTGCCATTGTCTAGACTGCACCCTACTTTCTCGCCCTCAACGGAACTCTCGGTCGAATTCTGTTGGAGGCAACATAGCCATACGCTACCAATTTATCAGGCAAAGGAGGGGGAGGACAACATTCAGATTTGGTACTTGAATTGTCTCATTAGCGGGGAGAGGGTCTGAGGGGGAGAGAGTCCGAGGGTAGAATGCCGAAAATCAATAATTGCGATCGTTACTAATTTGGCGTTGCTGATTCTGGGTATGATTCATCCATTATGCGATCGCTACAACCTTGGGTAGGGGCAATTCATGAATGGCCCCTACCCAAGGTTTCATACCTCAATCCAGCAACGTCAATAATTTTATGTTATCCCAATTCCGGTTGCAGGCAAGATATGATAGAGGAGAAGGCGAGTGCCTTTGTCCCTACAATTAATCAGTCAATTCTGGCGATCGAACTTAATGAGAATAGCGCTGTTCCCTGCCACCGAAAAAGTCGCACTTCCCGCCTTCAGCCTGAAGCTACCAACAACCGCATCCATTGCCCTCGAACTAAACTCCCGCACCGTACCATTGCCAGCTTTAATCAGAGCCGAAATATCAGCAGTAACAGTATAAGATTTTGCTTGGTCGTTGACAGCCAGCAAATAAACATGATTGCTAGCATCAAGAGTCGCAACTGTCATTAAATTAGCACTATTCGCGATCGGGAAAAAAGTAGATTTCCCGCCCTGCAAAGCCCGAATCCCCATCCGCAAAGCATAGTAGCCAGCACGCCGTTTTCCCCCGTCCCCGATCAAACCTTCCGCGAGTCCCGGCTTTCCCCAATCGTACAAACAGAATATGTGACTGCCGTAAATATAATTATCCCCCGGTTGGGAACCTCGAATCAAATTCTTAATCAAATTTAAAGCTAAAGAGAAATCGTTATAGCTAATTTCATAACTTCCCCATTCTCCCACCCAAAGCTGGGAGTTAGCAAGTGCACTTCCCTTCATCCAGCCGCGCACTTTGCGAGTATAGTTAGAAATATCTGCATCGTAATTGTGGACATTGACTGTATCGAAATAATTGGGAATTTCTCGCAAAGCATAAACAGGCCAATTGCTGCCGCCTACGGTTTTCGGGCCGTGGATGCGGTAAGTGCGCGAAGGCAAATAAGTTTTGTAAACAAAGTCGATCGCATCAGACGCCACCTTAACCAACTCAAAATAATCCGCCCTAGTCCCGCCCCAACCTTGTTCGCGGTTATCCGGTTCGTTGTGAATTTCCCAATCATCAACGCCGTAATCATTGCGTACATTCAACCAATAAACAGTAGCAAAAACGTGTTCCCACCACTCGTTCCAATCTTCTTTGGTGCGCGGCGGATTCAGTTGCAGCGCCCAGGAGGGATTCCAGCTACTGTCAACATTGCGAATGCTGACAACCGGGCGAATATTTGCTTGTTTCAGAGTATTGAAAATAGTCCTGGCATTACCTTGCCAAACTGTGCCAGGTTCTCCAGACCACCAATAGTCGCTACCCTGGGGCGGATCGGTCATAATTTGATCCCAATGCGCCCAATTAATTATATTTGGATTTGCCTTAATTTGGGAGATTTCCGGCCAGCCATATTTACCGTCATCGTCTTCGGGTTCCCAGCGGGACATCCCGCCGTAAACGCGGTAGGTATTAATTCCCAAATCTTGCAAATCTTTGAGGTCAAAGTTGATGTTGCCCTCGACTGCACCGATGTAGCGAGTGCTGACACCCGCAGCAGTGCCGGAGAATTTGATTGTTTCGATGTTTTGAGCAAAAATTGCGATCGGGCTGCACAACTCAAGGAGCAGGGCAATTAAAAAGCCAAGAAACAAATTCAGAATTGTTGTTTTTGATAACACAGGGCTAATAACTAATGGACTAACTACCAATTACCAATTACCAATTACCAACTACTAACTGCCTGATACCGACTGACTAATTGACTTCAACCGACGCTGAAGTTCCCCCGCCGCCGCCGCAATTACGATCGCCAAAATCGGGTGCAACGGCTCGCTGTAGCGAACTTCTGCATAAGTGAGCGCATGAATCAAAGTAAAATAGCCACAGACTAGCAACAGTGGCAAAAACTCCCGCCAGCGATGTCGCAAAACTATCATGCCCAAAGCAGCAAATACAGGCAAAATTCGCGACGATAAAATGCCGACAATCCGTTGCGGCGAAAAGAATGGCCGCATTGCCTGCACATTAAACATAGCGTGATCAGGCCAGTCACTTATAGGGTTTCCCAACCACAAATAAACTGCCTTTTGCAAACAATACCAGAGATAGACAGCCGGCTCGCGGAGGATTGAAGCGATCGCCCGTTTGGTAAAATAGCGATCGCCCTCAATTGTAAAAGCATTGTGTCCCCCATTTCGCGCCGGATTAAGTTCTTCCTCCCAAATCTGAACAATATTACGTTTTGGCAATTTTTCATAGACCAAATGATAAAACTCTGGACTTCCTTGCCACAGCAGCGCCGTAGAAACACTGTAAATAAAAAAAGTCTTGTGAGTTCGATAATTGTGGTAAGTCCAAGGCACAGTAATGATGATAATTGCGCCCAAATAAGCAACAAAACAAGCAATCTTGCGCTTAAAAAGCCATTGGCGCGGCATCAATAGTGGCAGAATTAATGGAAAAAAAATCCTTGTCGGCCGACAAAGATTCGTAATTGCTAACACCGCACCGGCTAATGCAAAATTTTGCCATCGCGGCCGTTCCAATGCCCACAGCAGGCCCAGCACTGTTAAAATTATTAAAGGAGCGTATAAAACCTCTGTTTGCAGCAGCCTGACATGAAGAATCAGAGAGGGATGCAGCGCAATTAATCCAGCCGCTACTAAGGAACTTTGAGCACCAGTAAAACGGCGTGCCAGGATAAAAGTTAGCGGTATGGTTATCGCCCCCAAAAAAGCTTGTACGTAAACTACAGATGCGGGAGAACGACCAAAAATTGCATAGCATCCAGCCACAAAAAAGGGATAAACTGGTGTCCGGCCTGGCCACTCAAAAAAATGACCCTTCAGCAACCAATATGCCAAACCCTCATAACCCGGTTCGTCGCCTCTGAGACGGGCGGGGGTATCGGGGAGAGTTTGGTTGGTGCGCCATGCCAAATAAAGGCGGAATGCTAGTCCCAACAGGGTCAGACAAATCAGCGCCCAAACAATTCTGCCGTCATTTCTTTGCTGCGGCACTTCTGATATGTTTGATGTCATAAAAACTGACTGCGAAGATTTGATTGGATCGCTCCCAACAATTATATCGAAACTTGCGTATCCAGACCAGAAACCCGGTTTCTCTGTAGATATCTCGTTGCTGGGCTGAGATTTCTCAACAGAAACCGGGTTTCTTAGTGGATATTAAGCTGTTACAGCTACCGAAATGCGGCGGGCGTGAACCAAACAGGAACTCGGGCTTATCTGCTGAAGGCGATTCCGACAACTTAAATTAGTTGAGACAGACGCAGATATCTAAAAAATATCTGCGTCATTGGTTCGTAGTGCGGACTTTAGTCCGCTCGCTTAGTTGCGGACTAAAGTCCGCACTACGAACCTTTTTTGTTATGGTAATCCAGCGGACACGATATTAAGTCGTGCAATGTCACCGGTAAAATTCTACAAATCAAGACGACAAGCTTTGTTTTCGATTCAACCAGCCTGTCACCAATGCTAGTAAAAACATTCCCAACAATGCAAATCCTAACAACAACTTACCTCCTTCGAGAACGCCTGCTCCCAGGGCAACTAATGGGGGTTTAGCAACAACAATACTCAGCGTCAAGGCAGGGATAAATCTCCGCCATTTCATTTGAGTTAATCCGACACCGTAGCAAACAAAGTCAAACAGCCCCGTCATCAGTAAAGCCGTGACTAGAAAGATATTACCCTCTAGGTACTTCTGATTAATGGCATCTACTTTGTCCATGAACTTTTCCCCGACAAATTTCTGGACGAGGTTGCGTCCATAGCGTTTGGCAATGTAGAAATTAATAGTACAGGCGATCGCATCCGCAATGGCGATCGCAATTAAACCCTGAGTAAACCCAAACAATCCACCTGCTAGCAGCGAATAACCAGTACCAGGTATGGCAGGAATCACAATACTGACCATTCGCAGCAACATCAACACCAATGGGGCCCAAATACCAAACTGACTGATGTTGGCTCTAATTTGCTCGATGCCATAGTGGTTGATCAGGACGATCGCACCGACAACGAACAAAGCTGTTAGGCTAAACTGAAGTCCTTTGATCCAACGGTGCTTCATGCTTGATACTCCAGCTTTAATAAAATTACCATTCCCATCGCAATCAACCCAACTCCGACAAATTCGTGTAAAATCGCAGTTGTTCGATCGCCAATATACCTCCTCAAAAATGTCCGACTATTATTATTCCAGTAGGCTGGTGGTTTGTAATGTGTTAGGAGAATCATCATTAATCCTAACAGAATATAAGTAATGCCGTTCATGGTTTTAATTTAGAATACACAATTAACGGACTGCTGCACAAATCCTCAGTAACAATTATTGTTCCTGGGGGATAGTAGAGTTCTTGAAACAAAATCCATCCGGTTCTTTGCTGAATGTACGCATGGGTACTCAGTCCTAGTTGCTTTGCTGTCACAGCCATCTCTCGATAGTTGAGCTTGAGGCGATCGCAAAGTTCTCGCTGTCGCAATCTTTTCAAGTCATCCATTTGAGAAAAACTCCGGGTAAATTTTTAACATTTATCGATAGATCGAGAAATTTAAGATTTGAGATTTTGAATTAAGAAATTGAAAAATTTACCCCACGGATTCATCCGAGGGGTGATTAACCAGTTGTTTTCGGTCAAGTCTTGTCTGTAGCTTAAGCAACCTGATGTTAATGTAGACATAATAGGTTGAAAATGTCACAGACGCGAAGTTAAAACAATGTATTGAGGGCGAGTGCGATCGATAATTCCCTCCTGCTCCAACCGACACATCAGCCGCGTTACGGTAATCCGTGTAATTCCGATCGCCTCAGAAATCTCTTGATGAGTCAATCTCAGATCGATCAAGATTCCTTGTGCCACTTCCCGACCAAATTTTTGTCCCAACCAAGCTAATAGTTGCACCAATCTATCCCGCAGAGATTCGCTACGAACTATGCAGAAAAATGCTTGAGTTTCCTGAAAGTGTCTGAAAATTTCATCTAAGGATTGATAGCACAAATTTTGAGGAATGTAACTCACTTCTACATGAGTTTTGCACTCAATTTGATAAGGTTGAACACCTGACAACGACTGACCGAGTACGTCTCCAACTCCCCAATATCCCAGCGTCATTGCTGTTCCCTGTTCGCTCCAAGTCACGGCTCGGACAGCCCCCCGTTCAATTCGCAGTAAGCCGTTAAAGGGCATCGTCACTAACTGACGGCAGGTGAAAGTCTGCTGTCTCAAATTGGGGTACAAGGCTGGAGTGTAGGTTGAAAAAGCCATAGTATTTAGGTTGAGCGCGATCGCTACTTTGGATGATGATGTACAGTTTAAGCTAGTTGATAATATATGTCAACTAACTTGGTAGGATTTACCGATTTTCCTCTCTCCTAGGCAAGAGCGGACGATCGATCTTTGTAATCACAGCTACTATGGACGGCTAAGGTTGAAACCCTTTGCGGGTGCTTTAACAGTTGACAGTTGACAGTTGACAGACAGATACAGTTGACAGACAGATACAGTTGATGGTGGCTCTTGAGAGTCCAGAGTCTGTACCAAGTTATTGATAATATTTGGCTGTAACTGATAGTCAAATGCTAAGCCAGCAAAACAAAGTGTTAGGATTAGTGCCGATCGCGCGATCGAGTAACCGAGGACACGGCACCGTGCGGTGTGCCTCCCTGCCGATGAATTGTAATCCAAGGGCACTGCCGTGTCCTGATTTCGGTAATATTAATAATTCCGAAAAAAACCCGGTTTATGTGTCGGAGTGCGTCCAAGACTGAAGTATCCGCGCTTAAAACAATTCCCTTATTTCAACATCAAAGCAACTTCCTTAGCAAAATAAGTCAAAATCAAATCAGCACCAGCTCGTTTGATACTCGTCAAAGTCTCCAAAATAATTCGCTTTTCATCAATCCAACCTAACTGTGCAGCAGCTTTGATCATTGCGTATTCGCCACTGACATTATAAGCAGCTACGGGCAAATTAGTTGCTTCCCGCACTTGGCAGATAATATCCAGATAAGCCAAAGCAGGTTTTACCATCACAATATCTGCACCTTCTGCTATATCCAAAGCAACTTCTTTTAGCGCTTCTCGTGCATTAGCAGCATCCATTTGATAAGTCTTTTTGTCTCCAAACTTTGGGGCAGAATCGAGGGCATCTCGAAACGGGCCATAATAAGCAGAGGCATATTTTGCTGAATAAGCCAGGATTGCAGTATCGATGTATCCTGCGGCATCTAAGGCTTTGCGAATTGCACCAATTCTGCCGTCCATCATGTCGGAAGGTGCTACCATATCGGCACCGGCTGCGGCTTGAGAAACTGCCATTTTTACTAAAACTTCAACAGTTGGATCGTTGAGAATTTTACCGTTTTCGTCAACTAAACCGTCGTGTCCGTGTGAAGTAAAAGGATCGAGGGCTACGTCGGTAATTACTACTATTTCGGGAATGTTTTGTTTGATGGCTTTGACTGTTTGTTGGACTAATCCTTCTGGGTTGTAGCTTTCGGTTCCGGTGTCGTCTTTTTTGGTTTCTGAGATTACTGGAAAAAGGGCGATCGCACATATCCCCAAATTCCAACATTCGGCGATTTCTGTTAGCAATAAATCCAGGGAAAAGCGATAACAACCCGGCATGGAAGCAATCTCAACTTTTTGCCCTTCTCCTTCCATCACAAACATCGGATAGATCAGATCGTCAACGGTTAAGTGATTTTCCCGTACCATGCGCCGCAAAGCTGGTGTACGGCGGAGGCGGCGGGGACGGATGGTTGTGAGGGATGGATTTCGATCGTTTGGAGTGGAAACGGCGGACTCGACGTTATTTGCGGATGACATAGGAACTAGAGACAATAATGATAATCATTATTATCCATCATTTTGCTCAATTTGCGCGCAGTGGTAGCGCTACGGAATTGAAAAAACAACTCCTCACGCCTGTGTGACAAGCTATTTCACCAATCTGTTCTATTTTGAGCAGAATAGTATCCGCATCGCAATCGTAGAATATTTCTTTGACTTTTTGGATGTGCCCGGATGTCGCGCCTTTGTGCCAAAATTGCGATCGCGATCGGCTCCAATAGTGTGCTTCACCTGTAGCGAGAGTCTGCTCTATCGACTCTTTGTTCATCCAAGCCATCATTAAAATGGTACCATCTCGATCGTCTTGGGCGATCGCCGGAATCAAACCTCGATCGTTAAATTTTAAAGCTTCAATCCACAAATATTTTTGATCCATATTCAATTTAGGTAAGATTTTTTACCGCAGAGGTCGCAGAGAACACAGAGGGAAAGGAAAAGAGAGAAATATGGTAATCCACTATGACTCTCTTTTCTTTGTTGGGCCTGCAAACACGCAAGTTTTCGCAGACAATTCTAGCTAGTGAAAGCTTGATTTGTGCGCGATTAAACTCATGAATTCTTGACGAGTTCTGGAATCTTCAGCAAACACGCCCCGCATCGCCGAAGTCGCCGTCCAAGAACCTGGTTTTTGCACGCCACGCATTACCATACACATATGAGTTGCTTCAATTACAACTGCTACACCTTGAGGTTTTAGCAATCCTTGAAGTGCATCAGCAATTTGTGCAGTTAAGCGTTCTTGTACTTGCAATCTGCGGCCGTACATTTCACAAATTCGAGCAATTTTTGACAGTCCAATTACTTTCCCGTTGGGAATGTAAGCAACGTGTGCTTTGCCAATAATTGGCAGGATGTGATGTTCGCAGGAACTGAAAATATCAATGTCCCGCACTAACACCATTTCGTTAGCATTTTCTGTGAACACTGCTCCGTTAAGCAGTTCGTCGAGGGATTGACGATAACCTCCAGTTAAGAACTGCAAGGCTTTGACAACTCGTTTCGGTGTATCTCGTAACCCTTCACGGTCTGGGTCTTCTCCCAATCCTAGCAGCAATGTACGCACTGCTTGTCTCATTTCTTCATCTGAGACAGGGGGTTGAGATTGGGTAGGAATTGATGACACTACACCATTTGGAGAAGTCAGTTCGGGACGAGTAGATAAGGTCATGCTTGCAGTTTGTGAAAATGTTTGACAGTGGGTATGGACTTTTAGTTGCCCTTTGATTATAACAAGATTTACAAAATGCAACATTAAAATATTTAGATTTTTTTTGGATGGGTTTTATCGATATAAATGTAAAACTTGCCGTTGATAGTTACACGATTTTTGCTGTTCAAAAATCGCAACTACTAACGGCGGAATTAAATAGACATCTCCCAA
>JAJAYT010000311.1 GCA_026786085.1 Microcoleus sp. CAN_BIN18
AATTCTGTCATTATTACTGCCAGATGATTGATTTGTACGATCGCTCGTCAAGACATAGCTGCGGATTAAGTCAGCCATTTGGCATTGTTGTGTTACTGAATCGCTTCTCAAACAGATGCGATCGCACCCCAACATCAACAAATCAACATAGTAGCTAATATTTCCCTCGCTATCTGCTATTTCGTCTAATTCCACCGCACAAATATCACGAGTTGAGCATTCGGTAACATCATTAAGCGACAAACCTCGTCGTTTAACGGTCATTTTGCCCAAGGTTTTATCAAAGATATAGATTTCCGATATCGCGCCGTCCAACAAACACAGTGAGAACAACAAAAATATGCCTCCACCTATCCAATTTGATGCAAAAATAATTTGCAATAATCCAATTACGATGAATGGAGAAATTAATAGCAAACCATCCCAGACGCTAGAAGTCTGGATTGTTAGTTGATTTGGTGTTTGCTTGAGAATTTTCATCAGTTTATCTTTTGATTTTACAAACAAGGTTAATTATTAATCTCTCCGCTGTACGCAATTTCTCATGCAACAATTATTTAGCCTTTGCTTGGACGATAGCCCTTTTGGTATTGTCCACAGCCTTGACAGCATAAGCATTGCCCGGACGCGCCTGCAAAGCTCTGTTAAAATTGATTAAAGCCGTTTGATATTCTCCCTGTCCGTAGTAGGTATAGCCGAGTTTCATCAATTTTGTGAAGTCATATTGTTGAGCGCCAACAGTACCAGAAGTAGGCTCAGGAATAGGTGCTGGTGAAAGTTGAGGAGATGACTCGGAATTTGGAGATTGCTCTTGATTTGGGGATGAAGAAATGCTGAAATCTGAAGGAAAAGAAGAAGGCGATTGCTCGCTAGATCCTTCGTTTACGGTTATGGTTCCAGACTCAGCCAATTTTGCAAGCTCTGCACCATAATCGTAAGTGACCATAGTAATAATGCCTGAAAATAAAAAAAGTGGCCATGCAGCAATTTGAATCAAAAATGTTTTTCTGATTTTTTTATTGCTCCATTTTTTAATATAAAAAACCCATGCAGCAAATGGAATAAACCAGTAAAGTAATCCCCAAACAATGTCCTCTTGGAAAGCTTGAACTAATCCCCAGATAGAACCAACAATAGCTAAAAGAAAACCCAGACCAAAAAATAAGCCGATCGCAATTCCAGACATTTTCTATTTCTCCGTTTGATATATAGTTGTTTGGCAAACTGTCAAGGTTAGGATTAAAAGGCATTTTTAACCCGAAACTCTTTTGGCTGTTTGCTGTGTTAAAAATAGATTAGCGGTGAACACAGTCCGATCGCGCACAACGAATGTTAGGATTTTGGTTAGGAATTTGACTAGGAACTCGATCGCGACTGCCGCAAATGACACTCTCTACCTTCGATATACCTGAAGAACCATTTGCACGAGCCAGCAACGCCTGGGACATCCAAAAGCTTTATAGCGACTTGGCAAATGCCAAACAAGAATTCGCCCCCCACACCAGAAGAGGGCTCACACCGGTCGAAAAACGGCATCTCTGCGGGTTGCTGTGCGGCTACAGCCCCGCCGAAATTTCGGTATTGCTCAACAAACAAACCAAAGGTGTCGAAGTTGACTTGTCAAAAACTTTGTATCGATACATAGAATTGTTGACAAATCGGCCGAGAAATGCACTCAAAAATTGGAGAGATGCGATCGACTGGCTGGAAATAGCCGGGTATAAAACGCAGCCAAAAACCTCTGCCGGTGCAGTCTTAAAAACCACACTTTATCATTCAGATAGCATTTTGTCTGCCGCCATCAGTCCCGACGGACAATACCTCGCAACCGGTTCTCACGACAGTACAGTCAAAGTTTGGAGTTTGCACAGCGGCGAATTGCTGCGGACGATTTGCGGACATTCAACAGCGGTATTGCTAGTTGCTTTCAGCCCCGCTAGCAAAACGCTGCTGACTCGATCGCGCGGGGGGAGTGTCAAACTCTGGAACTTGCAAAATGGTCAATTGTTGAAACGTTTGGCAGACGTACATCGCCATGAATCGGTAGCTGTGAGCTTAGATTGGCAAATTTTGGCGATCGGCACTACCAGAGGTACTGTCAAGCTTCAGCACCTCAACAGCGGCGAACTGCTGCAAGTTTTGGAAGGTTATCAAGGGGATGATATTAGTTCGATCGCCCTGAGTGCTAACGGTAAAATGTTAGTAGCTAGCGGGCTGAATGCAGCCAGTGGTTTCTGTCGCGCTACAGTCACGATGTGGGAACTTCCGGGAGGAGAAGTGCGGGGAACATTTGGCAGCGAAAATTATGTGGCGATTTCTCCCGATAGTCAAATTCTGGTTAGTCACGGCGGCAAAATTATCAAACTGTGGAATTTGGAAACAGGGGAATTATTGCATTCGCTGCAAACAGGAATTCGGATTACTTCAGCAGCAGCAATCAGCCCGGATCGGAAATATTTTGCTGTGGGTTGTTTTGACGGTACGGTGAGAATTTGGAATCTTCGCAGTGGGGAATTGCTGCACGCTTTGGAGGGACATTCGAGTCCTGTTTCGGCAGTGGCGATCGGGCTTTTGGGCGAAACTCTGGTCAGCGGCGGGGAGAATGGTACTGTTAAACTTTGGCAACTGCGGATTTAAGGGAGACTGCACGTGTCGTTGGACTACCCCGAAGCGATCGGATTTCAATAATTATCAGATGTAACCTTGGATTTGTAGGGACTAAGGCCAGCCCTGTCTGGCGTGTGTGCTGAACTTGGTTTTGAGTGCCGAAAATGCTTGAAATTTGGTAATTTGTAGTAGGGTGTGCACTGCGCACCGGTTGACTTTGATACCTATCGAAATATGTACTGGTTGACTTTTTCGGTAGACATTGCGCACGTTACAAGATGAGCCGGTG
>JAJAYT010000312.1 GCA_026786085.1 Microcoleus sp. CAN_BIN18
CTGTAAGCGCCGACTTTTGGATCGTGCAGCAGCAGTTGCAAATCGCGCTTGATGGCTTCGGGATTTAATTCATCCTTGCCCGTATTGCGCAAATAATCCTCTAAAACACCCTGAAAATCTTGCACTTGACTTTGCACCCGCTTCGCCAAACGTCGCGGTGCTTTCACGATCGATCCCAGAGTTTCCTGCACTTGGTCGATAATTTGATTGACTTGTTCCTCGGTCAAATCATCTCTCTGAGAAAGCAGTTTGACTAACGTATCGCGATCGACCTGAGATAGCCTTCCACGCAGCGCTAAAGCTCCTTCCTTGGGATTTTCCATCAGTTTCGTCAAATCCCGCTGAATCGCTTCAGGATTGAGTTCTGACTTACCTGTATTGCGCAGATAATCTGCTAGGGCGGTGGTAGTTTGGTCGTACTGATCCTTAGCTTTTTCTGCCAACTTTTGCGGTGCTTCCAGCGCGCTGTGCCAATTTTCATCAGCGCTGTCGAGAAGCTGATTTACTTGGTCTTCGCTGAGGTCTTTGCGCTGAGATAGCAATTTTACCAAGGTTTCGCGATCGAACCGAGAAGCTCTAGCTCTCAGCGCCCAAATTCCCGCTTCCGGGTTGTCCAGCAGCGTTTTGAAATCGCGCTTGATAGCTTCGGGATTGAGTTCTTCTTTGCCCGTAGACTTCAAGTATTCTTGTACTTTTTGCCACTGGTTATCTAGTCGGACTTGCGCTGCTTCTTGCAGACCTTTAGCATCTGCTAAAGCGACATCTCGCGTCCTTTCCAACTCTTTAACAATCTCTTCTACTTCCTGGAATCCGAAGCCTTCGCGGCCTCTGAGGATTTGCACGAAACTGTCGCGGGTGTAAGGAGCAAGCCGATCGCGCAATTGTTCGTAATTCGCATCGGAATCCTCTAAGATTTTCTTGAAATCGCGATCGATACCTGCTGCTGTCAGTTCTGCTTTCGGTGTCAACTTCAAATAAGTTTCCACCCGCCACTGCAAATCGCGAGCTTTTTCTTGCTCCTCGGCAAAGACAACAGTTTGTAAAACGCGCTGTCTAATTCCTTCTAATTCCTGGGAAATTTCTTTAATTTTGTCTTGGGTAAAAACGCCGCGACTTGCCAGGATTTTGGCAAAATTTGACTGTTTGAGTTTTTCTAATTCGCGGCGCACAGTTCCCGGATCGGCCGTAGGATCGTAGAGCACGTCACGAAATTCGCGCTCGATCGCGGTAGGGTTCATCTGCCACGAATAAGTATTAAGCAAGTAGTTTTCTACGTCGGCGCGAATTGGGCTGTAAGTTTCTGGTTCGCCTTTGACTTGAGCGGTAATTTTATCAGCTTGCTGGCTAACTTTGTCTTTAGCTGTTTTGAGCTGACCGATTACTTTTTGAACATCGAAGTCGGAAATATCCGTGCGACCCAAAACTACTCCCATTAAAGCATTGACTCCCATTATCATTGCTTGGGACATCATGGTTGGGTTTTGTCCGGGATTTTGACCGCCCAGATTGCCGAGGACTTTTTCTACTCTACTTGTCAGTGTATCTGAGAGCAAATCTCCCGATTTTGCAGATTTCAGATAATCTACCAATTGGGCGATGCCGTCTGATTGCTGCCCTTGTGTTCCTACTTGTTTCCAAGCATCTTGGAGTTGGTCTACAATCCGATTTACGTCGCGCTTTGATAAGTCCGATCGCGAACTGACTAAATCTACGAGAGTTTGGCGATCGAGATTCGGCAAATTTTCGCCAGCAATCGATTTGAGTTGCGGATCGTTAAGCAATTTTTCAAACTCGCCGCGCATCGCTTTGATGTCTAATTCCGGCGGTTTGAGGCTTTGGATGTAGTCTTCGACGTTTTCCCGCAAGCTTGTGGGGTCGATCGCGCTACCGAGTTCGTGTCCCACTGCGGCGGCGGCTGCTTTTGCTGTGGCCACTACTTGGTTGCTGGCTGCTTGCGCGCCGAGGGCTGCGGCTGCGGTGCCGAAAATGGCTTGAACGCCGGATGTCGCGGTGTTGACGACGGAACCAATCAGGGAACCGACGGTGGTGGAGCTCACCCAGACGAGTAGCGAGAAATAAGCGGCCCAGATGACTAAACCGACGATCGCACCTAAACCGGGACTGCTAATCAAGCTCAGCTTAACTGCTAGCAAGCAAGCGAAGAATAGGGCGATGGTGACGGTGATTAGAGTCCAAGTGCCGACTTTGCTGCCGATGTGGCGCACTGGCGGGCTGGTGCTATCCGATTGGTGTCCGTCATCGTGGGATTGTCCGATGTAGGAAAGGCCCGCAGCTACTGATAAATTTGTTAGCAATAGTTGGAAAGCGCAGGCGAGAACGACTCCAGCTATTAAGGCGATAAAAAATTGTGGCCCGGAATAGAGAAGTGCTGCGTCTTCTACTCTGCCTGTAGTAGTAATCGGCTCTACTGGCACTTGGGCCAGCCAGAACCCGATGTTATACAGTTGGGGATTTATTGGCAAATTTTGATACATAGTATATTCCTCGTTAAGGCGCGGGTGCGCATAGTTGAGTGAGTTGGTGCGATCGGCTAATGTATAGTTTCGACTTTCTGCCCTCAATGCCAAGCATCACCTGATTAACGAGCTAAAGCATCCCCCTACAGTCGGAAGTGTATAGATATGTCTGCGGCCTACTGTCACTTTAGGAATATTTGTGCTATGTCAATTTTGTTTGAGTTGTGAACTAGACTTTTTTAAACGAACCGCAGAGGGCGCAGAGAACGCAGAGTCAGAGAATAGAGAGAAAAAAAGTTGTTAGTTATTAAGCTGTTTTGCTAAGGTTATAATAATTTCAATCATATTTACTTGCTTTTGGCGATCGCGATTTCTCAAAGCACAGACCAAAAAAGGAAAAAAGTATGTTATTTTCAGAACAGCTTAATACATTAGATTGAATTTGGGGGAGGGTTCGCGCACCTGCCCCACTCATAGTTGAAAGACAGAGGATTGTTAAAATTAAATCCACCACAGCTTATGACAATTGCCAATTCTCAATTACCAACCAAACAATCTAATTCTGCTTGCATTTGATTGGTAACTAAATCTAAACAAGCATCGACATAATCGCGATCGCGCGCCGCCTCCGAACCGTACCTTTCAAATACGATCGGTTCGCACACGCGAGTCCGAATTTGCACTGGCAAAGGCAGATGCGGCTAAGGCCCAATCCCCAATCCCCAAGGCAATCCTAAATACACCGGAAATACCACCGGATCGATGCCAAACAACCACGGCATCCCCAATTCATGCAATTGCTTTACTTGTTCGTAAAAATCTGCCAAAACAATCAGAGTATCGTGGGCGCCGTGGGATATAATTGGGACAATTGGCACTGATTCTCGCAATGCTAACTTGATAAATCCCTTGCGTCCGGCAAAGTAGATTTTATTACGCAAGTGGTGGGGGCGAAAAACATCTTGGGCGCCGCCAGGATAAACGAGAACCGGGGCATTTTTGCCCAAAGCTGCGATCGCCATTTTCGGATGTGCTTTGATCGCGCCGCACTGCACCGCCATGCTAGCAATATCAGGAGAAACCTTCCAAACCGTCGGGTGCATCAATCCGTAGGCCGATCGCTCCGTGCCGTACCTGTGGAACCATTCGTATAGGAACATAAACATATCCGGTGTGGCGATTCCCCCGTTGTGAGAGCCGACAATGAGCATTTTTCCGCGTGCGGGGACGTGGTGCCAGCCGTCGCTTTGGACGCGAAAATAGTAGCGGTACAGCCACTCCCAGATTGGCAGCAAAAGTTGAATGAAGTCGGGATTGCGATCGGCTAAGGATAATCCGTCAAAGCGAGAGGTTTGGCTGTTGTTTCTGGGGCTGGATGCAGAATATTTCATTTATTGGTGCTTAAGTGCGATCGGCAAAAAAAGTATAGTTTTAGTATTGCAAATTCTTGGAAATTGACATATACTTTATTTATAATGGGAATTGGCGCATCAAAAATAAAAAAGTCACTATTTCCATTATCCTATATACATTCTTATAGTACAGCAAAAGACCGAGAAAAGTCAATACCATATTAGCGAAATTTTAACAGTTAAATCATAATTCTTGGACATACTGCCTCAACACAGGTGGCAAAGTATAAAAACTCCCTGTTTTGTCGATGAAGCAACGCCGCGATAAAGATTGTAGCGCATTGAGCAAATCGGGCGATCGCACAGTGCCACATTCTAGTAATTTTGCCAGGTTGACTGGTTCGCTTTCCCGACAAAACAAAGAGAGGACTTGTTTTTCTAGTTCGGATAGGCGACTAAACTGCTGCTGTAAAACATCTTTCAAATCTTCGGGCAACAATATGCTATCATTTAATAATAACTCATTCGCGCCAATTCCCAACTCTTGCATCAAATTCGCCACGCTTTTTAACCATAACGGATTGCCTTGGTAGCAGTGAATGAGTGTTTCGCAGTTATCGGTTTCTGCTAATCCATGATCTCTGAGGATTTCCCGTGCGACCGCGATATCTAAGCCTGTGAGTTGTAAAGTACGAATGGGAGTATTTTGGCTGGTGAGTTGAGGAACTTCTTTGGGTGGTTCCCAACCGATTAGCAGCAAGCAACTTTGATGGGATAATTTTTCTATTTGTTTGAATAGGGAGCGATATTCTTCGTATCCTGGTTTATATTTTCCTGCTAATTCGCCGCTGCTGAACAGGTTGTGAATGTCATCTAAGACGATTAAACAGCGATGGTTTTGTAAATACTTGATCAGCGGTAAGTCTGTCTGGTTTGTTGGGGATGCTTCTGGTTTTTCGGAATTGGAAAAAAGCTGTCTTATTTTAGATTGAAGTTTGTCTATGGTGGGGAATTCGTCTAGGGTGTACCAAGCTGTGTACTCAAACTCGTCTTTGATTTGTTGTACGAGTTTTACTGCTAGGGATGTTTTGCCGATGCCGAGTCCGCCGGTGATGGTTATGAGGTGGCTGTTTTGTTGTAGAATCGAGGTTGTGAGGGTTTGGAGTTGTGGGGTGCGATCGTAGAAATTACCCAATTCCGGCATCTCGCTTAAATCTTGATGGGATGTTTCTTGATTTGGTGGGTGTGGATTGGGTATGTTTGGCGGGTGTCTAGCTTCTCCACAGGTGTTAAAATTACCGATGGTTACAACGTCGCCTTGTGCAAAATTTGAAGAATTAGAGACTTGGAATCTCTTAATTGCCGAGTGAAAATTCTTTTTATTAATATCTTCTCCTAACTCTTCTGAGAGTATTTGCCATAACTTTGAGCCAATATCCCTGACATAACTCTCGTTACAGTGAATCTCCTCCGCAATTTTTGTGTATTTATCACCTTGCATGGTTCCTCGCAGAATCGCTTCTTGTAAGTCATCAAGATGCTTACCTGTTTTGGCAAATACGATCTCGTTAGCCATTTTTAACACTTCCTTAAGATTCATGCAGCATCGTAGATGTCGTGATTTTTCGTATTATACCTAACGTTTACCAACATTTTATGGCATTTGCCAACATTTTTAAATCCCCTAGTTTGAATCGCAGACAAAATTGCCAACAAAATTGAGCATTTTTGGCCTAGACAAAAAATTAGTTTCTCAAGGATAATGAAAAAAAAATAACTATGTGCTAGTTTTCAGGGTAAATTTTAACATATATTTCGCTAGTTATTGTGTTACAAGATCAGGAGTTACAAAATAGATGAATTGGTATGAAAATCCTACAATTGCGGCAATCCTTGGTGGGGTTGGTGGCTCGGTGATAACGGCAGGAGTATCCATGTGGATAGCAAAAAAAACAAGTCAAGTGAGACGAATTGATTGCATTATTAACGATGCCTCCTCATTATTGTCTTTTTCAGATACGATTCGTACTAAATTAGAGATCAAATATTCAGGAGAACAGGCAAGCTCTGTGTTTCTGTTCAATCTCGAAGTATTTAATTCTGGTAATCAAGCACTTGAAAATCAACCATGTTTGATACGGTTGGATGATAAGGCAAAGATTATTGGTCACAGTATAAAGACTCAGCCGGCAGTCGGTTTTGGGGAAATTAGCAAATCACAGAATCAGAATAGCCTTGATCTAAGCATTCATTTATTAAATCCAGGAGATCGTGTTTACCTTGAGTTAATATCTGTAAATAACGCATCCGATCAGATTGACGTGTACATGAAAAATGCGAATGTTATCTGTCGTTCATATACCCGTCAAGCCGCAGAAATAGCAATTTTAGGAACTCTTAGTAAAACAGTTAACCCAACGCTTATGTCATTAGCTATCATACGCTCAGTTCCATTCTTCGGGGGGATCGCAGAGCCTTTGATGATGATTATGCTGACGGAGCGGTTTGAAAAGGCATTGCGTGAAAGAAAGTAGTGCGATCGCCCCATCCTACATATTCCCTTAACCCTCGTGTCACCCAACCTCTTTTCCCACTGACAATCTGATCCATTTCCACCATTTCAAGGGGCGATGATTGCACACAGGGGCGTGAAGCGTAGCTATCCTGTAGGGCGATCGCCCCAGCAAACAAAAGCGCGATCGCCCGTGCTGGTTTCCGATCGCCAATCGCCTAAAATAAAAGAGCGTGAAGCGAAGCTATCCCGTAGGAAATCGCCCACAGCATACCAGGCAATCGCCCATAGGATACACCCCTAAACAAGCACCCCGGCACACCCTATGACCCTCAAAGAACTACTCCTGGAAGCGATCGAAGCTTTGCCCAGTACACGGCTTGCCGAAGCCCTCACCTTCGTAAAATCTCTATCTACCAAACCTTCTACCACATCCGCTAAATCCTTCCTCGCTCACCTCAAGACGATCGGCACTTGGTCAGGCGACGACCTCCAAGAATGTCTAGAAGCCGTCCAAAGCTCACGCGGTGAAGCACAATTTGACTACAGCCCCAATCCCTTTGAATAATGTTTCTTCTCGACACCAACCATTGTAGCTATGCCCTACTAGGCAACACTCAAATACTCGATCGCCTTGCCAACCTTGGGGATGAGTCGATCGCCACCTGCACCATTGTCAAGGGTGAACTGATTGACATGGCGGCGCGATCGCAACAACGACAGGCTAATCTTGCCCTAGTTCAACGCTTCCTGCTTGGGCTATACATCTACCCCATCGACGAAACCACCGCCGAAATTTACGGCAACCTCAAAGCCGCAGTTTTCGATCGCTATGCCCCAAAAGAAAAAGCCCAACGCCGTAGAACCAACGTCACTCAATTGGGCATCGGCGAAAATGACCTGTGGATTGCCGCCGTTGCACGACCGCATCAACTCACCCTAGTGACAGCCGATCGAGACTTCCAACGCATTCAAGCAGTTCAGTCATTTGAGTTGGAATCCTGGATTTTAATATCGCCAGAGTCAGGATGAAGGCGATCGCCCTTTCTTGTTTCCGATGACCGATCGCCTAAAATGAAAGAGCGATCGCCCATGATTGAGCAAGAGCGATCGTCCTTCTAATTTTTTCCAACAAGAGCGATCGCCCTTCTGAATTTTTTTTAAACAATGCCGATCGCACATCTACCTAATTGACAGCCAACAAACCAGACATATTCAGCACTTTCTCCGACCAAATCTTTGTTTCTTGGGCCACCCTCATTCGTTGTTCCGCATCCTCCCAAATCCTTGCCCAACGATACTGCCAGCAAGCTAACTGAACTTGTAACTCAACTAACTCAGCGGCAATTTCTACCTCTGCATCCTTAGCCGTCCACTCAATAAATATCTTACTTTCTTGCAGCAAACCTTCAACCAGTTCGCCATTAGCTGAATTTTGACAGCGAGATTTAATTCGTGCCAAATTTGATGCTAAATTGCCCAAACGGATGGGTAGTTCGTCTCGTAAATAGCGTTCTTTTAAAGCATTCCAATCTCTCATAATCCTCCTAATAACTGTTGAACGATTTGAGCAACCCGTTCGCGAATAACCGGGTCTTGAATTTCCATCGAGCGATTGTTCTGACGCGGACGAATATTGATTAGAGATTCATAACCTACCTCTTGCGTCAGCGGATACCAGTCTGCTGACAATCCGCTCCATTTCCACCATTTTAAAGGGCGATGATTGCACACATGGGCGTGAAGCGTAGCTATCCTGTAGGGCGATCGCCCTAGCAACAGAAAGCGCGATCGCTTAACTTCTAAGACAGTGGCTACTAAACTAATTGCCAGCGCAAAGAATCGAAATATCGCTGTATTGCTTGAACATTGAATCAGCACTCACAAGCGTCATATCCTCAATTTGAGCCTGAGCAATCAGCATTCTATCAAAGGGATCTCGATGATGTAATGGTAACGCAGCCGCTCGTAAAGCATGAGGCGCTCTAATTTCCAAATACTGCACACCTAACTGTACCATGCGACTAGAAATGTAGCTATCTATCGGTTCTGGCAGCGGCAACTTTCCGATCGCATTTTTTATACCTATTTCCCAAATACTAGCAACAGAAAACCACAATTCATTCATTTCATCGGCAATATGGGCGATCGCCTCCTCATTCAATCGCTCTGGTTGGGCAAACCACCATAACCAACACTGCGTATCCAGCAAAAGTTTCACTTTTAATCCCCCTCGAATGCTGCCAAAATCTCTTTTGGTAAAGGATCGTTAAAGTCCTCTGGTACAATAAATTTCCCTCGATCTTGCCCTAAACTAGCTCGTCGATTGGATGAATTACGAAACGGAACCAACTTCGCTATTGGGATAGATCCGTTTGAAATAATAATTTCTTCTCCGAGTTCCACACGCGACAATAATCCTGAGAGATTCGTCTTAGCTTGATCGATATTTACAGTTTCCATGTTCTTGAAAAACTAAGTCCATAGGCTAAGTTTACTCCGATTGTGATAGTTGTGCAAGTTGGTAGCTTTCCCATTGAGCGATCGCCCCATCCTACATATTCCATTAACCCTCGTATCACCCAACCTCTCTTTCCACTGACAATCCGATCCATTTCCACCATTTCAAAGTGCGATGATTGCACACAGGGGCGTGAAGCGTAGCTATCCCGTAGGGCGGATCGCCCCAGCAAAATAAAGCGCGATTCACGAAGAGGGATAGCTGCGCCGCGCGTACTTTCTGTCAACTTCTGACAACTTGCACTGTTTGCTCTACATTAACTCCAACCTCACCTAAAATATCAGAAGAATTCCGAGCGATAAACTCATCTAACAATTCAAAAAATTTATCAAGTGCTTTAGTTTCATCCTCACAATAAAAAAGAATGATGTTAGCCCAAGATTGGCTAGTCTGTACGTTGAATTTTTTTCGTATCCATTCAGGAAACGACATAAAATCGTTGTCTTGTTTCGTTGGCTGTTCTCCCAACTCATGTTTAGCAACGCTATAACCAGATAAAAAAGCCTGAAGGCAAATAATCGAGTGCCTTCCCAAGTACATTGAAGGAGCTTTCTTGATTTTCTGAATCAGCGTATATAAATCGTGCATAATCCACCTCAATGTTTTTCAAACAATTATCAGCTTTGTCGCTCAAAATTCCTCTTCTATAATCTTAAAACTTCCCATACCCAGTTCCAGAGTAGGAGATGTTAAATTTTGTAGCCATTCCTCCCGATTTACGCCACTACGATCTATATTATCAAAAACAATTTCCTCTTCCTCAACTGTAATTGATATCCCAATATGGTAGCCATTAGTAGCAATTTGCTGCCCTCGTCGTAAATCATAAATCACTGACCAAGGTAGGTCTTGCCTTCCTAAATCGAGCTTAATCTGCTTACCATGCACCTGTCTGACTGTCAAGAACTCTTTGATAGCCTGACTACATTCAAAACATTGAAAAACTCCATAAAGGCTAGCAATCTTAGCTATTTCTTGACGGATATCATCTAAACTACTCGGCTCTAAACTCAAAGTAGAAAGTTTACCTCTTACGCATAGATAAAAGTATATCTCAAAACAATTCTCATATTGCACCTCATATTAACTTTCAGTTTCCACCATTTCAAAGGGCGATGATTGCACAGAGGACGCGCGGCGTAGCTATCCCGTAGGGCGATCGCCCCAGCAAAATAAAGCGCGATCGCTCTCTGCGCTACAATAAACGTAAAGCTCATGATTAATCTTTCAAAAATTAACATGATGAACGTAATATTTAAGGGATCTCGCTCCACGAGGCATAAATTCAGACAGCGCAACCATCAAAGTTTCGCTAAAATTGGTCTATGAGGATCTACGAGTTCATTTGGAACCAAGATCGGATTGACCATATTGCACGACACAGTGTTACCCATGAAGAAGTCGAAGAAATTTGTTTTGGGATTGCGCTAGTACAACGTGCAAAATCCGAAGGAGACAATCCTGTCTACTACGTTCTTGGTCAAACCGAAGCTGGACGATATTTATTCTGCGTCGTGATTCAATTTCCTGATGGTAGGGGATATCCAGTTACAGCGCGATCGATGACTGATAAAGAAAAGCAGCGATATAGGCAATGGAGGAACCGATGAATATTAAAACAATTCCCCAAACTGACTCAATTCAAGAGTTAGCGCAGTTCTGGGATACCCATGATTTAACTGATTTTGAAGCACAGTTAGAAGAAGTCATAGAACCCGTCTTCGATCGAGAAGCTTTGGTACAAATACGCTTGCGTTCGCAAGAAGTAGAAGCCGTTAAAAAAGTTGCCAGATCGAGAGGTATCAATTACACCGATTTAATTCGGGAATGGGTTCTAGAAAAGGTTCGTACTGCGTGAGTGCTTGTGATAGTTTAGCTGATTGTATGTTGGGTTGACGCTCTTGAAACCCAACCTCTTTTTTGACTCACAATCTTATCTCTTGCTCTGACGGGCGTAAGCGAAGCAGGCCGAAGGTATCGCCCCATCAAGCATATTCGGTTAACACTCGTGTCACCCAACCTCTCTTTCCACTGACAATCCGATCCATTTCCACCATTTCAAAGTGCGATGATTGCACACTCTTAGCGTGAAGCGTAGCTATCCCGTAGGGCGATCGCCCCAGCAAACAAAAGGCCGATCGCCCTCTGCGATACAATATCAGTGTAGCGATCGCGAGGTAAGACTATGCAAACCATCCTTTTAAGCCGCGCAGAAGTGGCACGGCGCGCAAGACAATTGTACGAAAACAGCATCCGCCAACAAGTCGAGATAGACTAAAATATTGGGAAAATCGTAATCATCGACTTTGAATCAGGAGACTACGAAGTAGATGAAACAGGGTTAAAAGCAGCCAGAAACCTGGGGGTAAAACATCCAAATGCTCGTCTATTTGGCATCCGCATTGGATACAATGTAGCTGTGTCATTCGGTGGAGTCATGGAGCGTGTATACAAATGATTTCGGGTATGGATGGGGTAGTGCAATCTCGCGACTTAAAATGGCAATGGCATGATTCATTGGGGATTCACGAGTTGCCAGGGTTTTTAAAGCTAAGTTAACCCATGTAACCGGATCTGGCTGTAAAGATATCCGTCCTTTTTCTGCAAGAATGAGTGTCTCCCAAATGCTAATTGGACGAGCGCCAAAGTTCAGTATTAGGATCGGAAATGACCGTTTGAAGTTGGAGCGATAGGCGTTCGTCGCCCAGTAAATACCAAAGCCAAATGTGGGTATCGAGTAAAAGTTTCATTCTAAAACTTCCCACATTTCCGCGACAGGAGCAATTAAATCTCCTAATATTTCACCGCTCCCTTTCATTGTACCAAACGGGGCGCGTGGGGTTTGGGTAGTGGCAGGATAGATAATTACTAATGGTTTTCCTTCATGGATGATGGTGAGGGGAGTTTTAGTACGTTCAACCTCTATAAATAGAGTCTGGAGGGTTTGGGGTAATTCAGTCGTGGTAATTTGTATCATTTTTCGACCGTAAATAGTTTTTGATAGTTGATATCCGAGCCTGAGCAATCAGCAAGCCTTCTTTTAAAGCATTTCAATCTCTCATAATGCTTCTAATAACTGTATTATACAAGTTAGCTAGTTTGTCAATACTTTATCCTATAGCTCGCTCTGAAGGGCGTAGGCGAAGCCGACCCTTGGCATCGCCCATCCGACATATTCCCTTAACCCTCGTGTCACCCAACCTCTTTTCCCACTGACAATCCGATCCATTTCCACCATTTCAAAGGGCGAGGATTGCACACTCTTAGCGTGAAGCGTAGCCATCTCGTAGGGCGATCGCCCAGTCCTGTCAAGGTGTGTGCTCAGCTTGCTTTTGAGTGCCAAAAATGCTTGAAATTTGGTAATTTGTAGGGTGTGCACTGCGCACCAGTTGACTTTGATACCATCGAA
>JAJAYT010000313.1 GCA_026786085.1 Microcoleus sp. CAN_BIN18
GGACTGAAGTCCGCACTACGAACCATATTTATTATGCTAATACACCGGACATGATATCATTGCTAATTAGTAATTGGCACTTGGTAATTAGTAATTGGTTGCTTCTCTTTGAATCTCCCCCTATCCCTCTTCTTCTCCCTTCTCATTCCGCCATTAAACTAACCTTTTCAAGGTCTCGATCAATACATCTTGATTGAACGTACCTTTAGGAATATAAGCATTAGCCCCAGCATCAGCCCCTCTTTTTCTATCTTCATCCGATGCCAAAGATGTCACCAAAATAATTGGCAATTCACTATATTCTTTCTGTTGACGAATTCTAACAGTTAGTCCCAAACCGTCCAAATTCGGCATTTGTACGTCCGAAATCAGAGCATCAAAATAGCGAGTTTTTAATTTATTCAACGCATCCAATCCGTCTACTGCTGTTACCACTTCATAACCTGCACCTTCGAGAATACGCTTTTCTTGAGTGCGGGTAGCGATCGAATCTTCTGCTAAAAGTATAACTTGTTTTCGGCTGACTGTCTGAATTGGCGATCGGGAACCAGAAACCACACGCGACAAAACTTGCTTACGCACAGACTTGATCAAATCGTGAGGATTGAGTACCATACAAACTTCCCCCGTACCGAGAATCGTTGCACCAGAAACATTTCGCACCCGTTTCAGCAATTGACTTTGAGGTTTAATCACCACATCCTGTTCGTCAATCAAAGCATCTATAAATAATCCCAATCTTTCTTCACCAACTTTTAACACAATACAAGACATTTTTGGAGAATTTGATGTCAGGAATTCTCCCTCTAATTTTCGATTGACCTCTCTCCAATTTCCCCGTCTCCACTCCCGATTTTTAGGCAGCCAGTCTCTATTATTTAACTCCAGTAAATCAGCCAAATAAGCAACTGATAGCGGCTGACCATCAGAAAGTATCGTCAACTTGCCTTCTATAGGAAAAATATCATCATAAGCAACCAGTTTCGCCGTTTCAACAAACTCAATTGGCAGGGCATAAGCAATGCCTGCAACCGCTACAATTAATACATTCGCAGTAGCTAGTGACGTACTAAGTTGCATCCGAAAAGTGCATCCTTTTCCTGATGTAGATTCAACTTGAATACTACCTTTGAGTGCTTCAACATTAGTCCGAACTACATCTAAACCAACCCCTCGACCAGATACTTCCGTTACAAATGTCCTGGTTGAAAAACCAGCAGCAAAAATTAGCGATTGAATTTGGCTTTCTGTCATTGTAGCAAGTTCTTCCGACGTGCAAACATTGCGTTTGATAGCAGTTTTTTTGATCCGATCGAGATTCAGCCCCCGACCATCATCAGCAACTTCAATGATAATATTACTAGCAGTCTGGTATCCTTTAATTCGGAGAGTTGCACCGGGAAGTTTACCAAATTTCTCGCGTTCCGCAGGCGTCTCAATGCCGTGGTCGATCGCATTCCGAATCATGTGCATCAAAGGGTCTTTCATTTCTTCTAAAATGCGTTTATCAGCTCTAGTTTCTCCACCTTCAATGACTAATTCAACTTCTTTTCCTTCTCGCTTCGCCAACTCTCTAACGGATCGGGGAAATAAATTAAAAATAGTAGACAAAGGCAGCAGTCTCAGAGTACGAATTCCTGATTCTAATTCCTCCGAAATTAATTCGAGTCTAGCAGTATCTTCATCAACTCGATTTTTCAAGCGATTTACTAGAGTTCCCAGACGTTCTAAACGTTCTTCAGTACGCTGGTAATAATTCTGTAACTGTATAATGAGATCGTTTTGTTTAGATTCATTTCGATCCGATTCTATCTGATGAAAAGCCAACCGATTAATAAAAGCTTCTCTGCTCCAACTTTCCCACAAATTGGTGAGTTTTTCCAGGTCAGAAAGTCGGTGTACTAGCCGAGTTTTAGTGACAGTAAGTTCCCCAGCTTGAGTCATTAAATCATCTAAATTTTGGGTAGCAACGCGAATCGTTTCGATGCGGTAAGACGAATTAGAAGCACGACTAAAAGTGGGTTGGGAAGTCGATGCAGTGGCGGGTGCAGAAGCGGTAGGCAAGTTTTGAGCTTGCAACAGCAATTCTTGCTCGGATTGTAGTGTCGAAAAAGAGTAATTATTATCTAAATTCGCGGCGGAAGCAGTTTCACTGTTTGTTTCTGGTAGCGCAGTTTCTGAATTAGTAAATTGCGTTTTAACTAATTCTTGTTCTGGTATTTTTGAAGATTCTGGCTCTGCTGTCAGGGTGTCTGGCTGGGGCTTGTTAGAAGCACCCATCATGCTAGCGAGGACGTAAAATGTATTGATACCGGAGTCTTCGCCCGTGACGGCTTCGTCAACGAGCTTGCGGATGGCGTCTAAACCTTGCGAAAGTCGATCGCTAATATCTCGATTTAGTTGAGTTTCTCCCCGCTTGACACCCCCCAAAATATGCTCTATTTGATGAGCTAAAGATGCTACATTTTTTACGGCCAGCATCCCAGCATCGCCTTTAAGAGAATGGGTTTCCCGCAGCAATTCTTCTAACTTAGCTGAGTCCCCCGGATTTTGTTCCAAGTATAGCAATCCATCGTCTAGTTTCTGCAAATGTTCTTCACTAGCAATTTTAAATACATCTCGGAGTTCTTCATCTTCAATCATACATTTGGGGTAATTGGTAATTGGTAATCGGTAATTAATATTACCTCTTCCTAATGACTAATGACTAATGACTAGCCTTCGACTTCGCGAGCGGCTAAAATGACTAATGACTAATGACTAATGACTTCTTAGACTATAGACTTGAGATTTAAAGCAGCTTCATTAAGTTTTTGAGTACCGATTTTGATTTGATTAATATCCTTGATGGTTTGAGATCCAGTGCGGCTGAGAGAGTTCATTTCATCAGCTACTTGCTCGATCGCGATCGCCTGCTGTTTAATATTCAAAGAGATTTGTTGATTGCTAGCAAACACGAGATTGCAAGCTTCCCTAACACCCGTAAAAGCTTCTGCCGTATCCTGCGCTGTTTTCACCCCTGCCGCGACTGTTTTGCGACTTTTTTCTGTTGCTTTCACCGTCGAGTCGATCGCACCCTTAATCTCTGGAATAATACCATTAATCTGTTGCGCCGCTTGTTGGCTTTCATCTGCTAATTTACGAATCTCGCTGGCTACCACCGCAAAACCTTTGCCATACTCCCCGGCTCTGACTGCTTCGACAGCCGCATTCAGAGCCAGCATATTTGTCTGAGTGGCTAAATCGCTAACTAAATTTGCCAAAGTCGAGATATTACCAATCTGACTCGTGCTATCTCCCAGCCGCTGATTTTGCTGAGAAATTGCCGCCACAGCTTCCCTAAGACTCAGCATTTGATTGAGGGTTTGCTGAACCATTTTATTACCTTCTTCCGCAAGAGTTAAAGCTTGGCGAGCGGCAACGGCAACAGCCTCAGCTTCCTCGGCTGTGTGCCGAGAAGATATACCCAAATTTTCTAAGGTTGCAGTTGTTTCATTGACAGACAGAAATTGCTCACCGACTACTTGCTCTTGCTCGTTCATATTAGATAATATTTCCATTGAAAATGACGATATTTGGTAGATCAGTCCCCGAATTAGCTTAATTAATTTCTTTACCACAAATAGTCCTAATGCCAGCACAGTACCTAGGGACAATATAGTAATAATTGCAGCCATTTTTTTGAAAATAAAAACAGAATTAAAGAGCAAAGTCCTAGGTGCTTGGTTCACAATCACAAAAAATATTTTATTGTTGTCTTTCCTGGGAAAAATCGTATAATAACTAATAACTCGATCGCTAATATCAATATTGCCTATGCCACCGGAAAGTATTTGAGTTACTATCTCTGCTGAATAATATTTGTTAATATTTTCATCGTTTTTTTTATCAAAACCCCATTCTTTTGTAGAATTTGGATGGTAGATGTAGTTACCATCTTGATTTAACATAAAAGCTTCGCCTAATTTTTCATTATTTATCTCTTTAACTATATTAATTAGATTGCTGCCGAAGGAATTAGCAATCAAAATGCCTTTTCTTTCTCCTTTAATATTAAAAATTGGAGTTGCGTGGCGAATGGTTGGCTTGTAAGGAATTTCTATTTTACCGCGTTCCCGATTTAGATTAAATTGAGACACATAGATTTCTCCAGGTTTGAGTTTCATAGTTAAGTAGAAATAATCCCTATTAGCCTGATTTTGTAGTTGGGAATTTGGAATAACTTTGATATTTTTGCCGTCAAAATCTAGGCGCACGATCTCGTTACCTTTTTCATCTATATAACGCAACTGCATATAATATGGCTTGACTTCCATCATTGCTGAAAATATGATTTGCATTCGAGCGACGGAATTTTGATAAGTTGAATTAGTTTCTTTGTCTATTCCATTTCCCTCTCTGGCTCTAATCATTCCTTGAATAGGGGGAGATTTGCTGAAGAACAAAACATCGTAACTGATATTTTCTAAATTGTTGACAATCTTTTCTCCGCTGGAAGCGACGCTTTCAGCAAGATTGGTTAAGGCTAAGTTTTGCAGTGCTGCTGCTGAAGAAGAAATCCCATACCAGCCGACAAGAGACACTGGAATTAAGGTACTTAAAATTAACAGCAGTAGTAGTCGGTGTTGGATTTTTTGGAAAAATTTATGGATCATTTGTAATTTGTAATTGGTAATTTGTAATTTGTAATTGGTAATTGGTAATTATTTTTTTACTTCTTTTGTCAATCAGTTACATCCGTTACATAATCCGTTGCCAAACTTCCTTCTTTTGTCAATCAGTTACATCCGTTACATAATCCGTTGCCAAACTTCCTTACTACTGATTTTAAAATTTAGGTACATGACTATTCTAAACAACTGCTTTTAAATCTAAAGCAGCTTCATTCAATTTTTGAGTGCCGACTTTAGTTTGAGTGATACCGCAAGCTGTTTGTGCGGCTGCTTGGTTGAGGGAGTTCATCGCTTCCACCACTTGTTCGATCGCAATTGCTTGCTGTTTGGCATTCAGGGAAATTTGCTGAGAGCTCAAAACCACGTTGTTAATTGCATCAGCGACTCCGGCAAATGCTGCTGCGGTTTCCTCCGCAATATTTACGCCATAGTCCACGGTTTTAGTTCCTTCATCTGTCACCATTACTGTTGAGTTAATTGCTCTCTGAATATCAGCAACTAACAGATTAATTTGGGAGGCAGATTTTTTGCTGCGATCGGCAAGTTTGCGAATTTCTGAGGCGACAACGCCGAAACCCTTGCCGTGTTCCCCCGCCCGCACTGCTTCCACGGCAGCATTTAATGCTAACATATTAGTCTGATTTGCCAAGTCGCTAACTACAGTTGAGATACTGCCAATGCGATCGGTTTGCTCGCTCAATTGCATAATTTGCCCTTGCATATCCTGCACTTTTGTTTTCAGCGTTGCCATTGCTTCTAAGGTTTGTTCGACAGCTTTTGTACCTGCGCCAGCTAAAGTTAAAGCTTGCATTGCTTGAGATGCGGCAGTTTCTATCTGCTGTGAAGTTGCCCTAGAAGATGCACCCAATTCGTCCATTGTTGTAGTGGTTTGATTGACTGAAACTGCTTGCTGGCTTGCCATGCGTTCCTGTTCTTCAACTGTGGCGGCAATCTGGGCGGAAGAACTGGCGATCGCACTAATTGCGCGATCGATCGTTCCAGCAATTCCCGACGAAATCAGCCAAGCAACAGCCGCACCAAGCAGGACTAACAGCAGTGAACCAATCACCAGCATCGATACCAAAAAGCTTAAAGCTGCTTTCGTGACTTGCGTTTCTTGCTTAATCATCTTTAATTCGGTTTCCCGAAATTCCCGGTTCAATTCCACAAATTCATTCACAAATTTTGTGTACTTACCTGTATTAAATAAAGCAAGGGCTTCTGTTTTCTGATTTTGCTGAAATAAGCGAACTATTTCGTTTGAACCATCATAATAGTCGTTAACTAGCTCTAGCATTTTCTCCAAACGGATTCTCTGTTGGGGATTTTTAACGATTGGCTGTACATTATTCGCCGACTGGCGAGCCAACTCTGCACCTATCTTAAAATCTGTTAAAAACTGCGGATTTTTATTAACTAAATACCCGCGCATCCCCCGTACCATTTGCTCCGCCCCTACGGACATATTACTTATTCCTCCGACTATATTTTCTACTCTTTCTACTTCTGTAAAAGTCTTGAATACCTGACTTGTAGTACCGAGAACTAGGGCTGGAAGCCCTAAGTATATAGCTGCTGGTGCTAGATATCCGAGCAGCATCTTGTTTCTAATGTTTAATTTGTTAATTTTAGCAAACATCTTTTTTCCCTGAGTTTAAGATCGGATTTTCTGTAGTAATTTTGTGACGTTGCGATAGTCGTTGGGAGTCCCGCGTTGGCAATAGAAACCAGCCGGAAATTTCTGGGATCAATGCCGTGCAGTGACAGTAGCAAATATGATCATACCAAATTCTGTTCTCTTACCCTCTTTTCTTGAGTTTCTGGTGGGGCTAATATGGTTTGTGCAGGTGCGAGCCAGATTTCGCCATAAGTAGGTCATTGCGAAAAAACAATAGTATTTTGTAGGGGCGGGTTTAGCTAAGAATCTATGATACCAGCCAGTTTTTGAAGGCAAAACCCGCCCTCTCCATCTACTGTTTATTTGTATCCACCTACTTAAAATCTTTCTTCAAACCTCCTCATCAACAACAATTCCCCCTTTTGTTAAGAGTTTCTGCAAGTTGAGAACAGTGATGATTTTTTCTTCGTAAAAAGCAGTGCCCCGAAGATATTCGCGGTTGACCGAATTTAGTGCAGCAGGAATAGTCGCAAGCTCGGATAAATTTAAATGTATAATATCTAATATTTCGTCAACCACTATACCAGCGACCAAATCTTCAATTTCAACAACGATCGCCTGAGATAGAGATTTTGTATCCGCCGATATATTTAAAAAATTCCGAATGTCCACTAGCGTCAGAATCTCGCCCCGCAAATTCATATTGCCAATAATGCGATCGGGGGTGCAAGGAATCGGAGTCACTTGGCGAATGTCAGTAAATTCGCGCACTACCCCGAGATTGATACCAAAGTGTTCGCCGTTCAAAGCAACTACGGCTAGGGACATATTAATTGGGGCAGAATTTTCGCGATCGCCCAACAGCCTCAAATTGTCAGCCCGTTCTCGAAAAATTGCTTTTTCTTCGACTGTAGCA
>JAJAYT010000314.1 GCA_026786085.1 Microcoleus sp. CAN_BIN18
TCAACTGTCAACTGTCAACTGTTTAACTACCTCTCACAAACATGAGTCGGATCATCAGCTCTTTCGGCATATTCCAAACCTCTAGCCAAACGCCAAGCAAAAATCGGCGGCAAACCTTTTTCAATAATTGCAGCGCAAGTAGCCTGATAGTCATATTCCACTTCTCGCAATGTCACCTGTTGCGCGTCAATATCATAAATCACGTAAGTAGCATTCGGTCTTCCGTGGCGCGGTTCTCCTACAGAACCAACATTCACAATCCGCTTTAAAGGAGCAGTGAAACTTAAATCTTTGTCTCCTTCAAGGCTCGGCCCACTGACTCTAACCTGCATATTTCCAGCATCTAAAGTGCGAACGTAGGGTACATGAGTGTGACCGCAAAACAACACGTCAGCACCCGCCGAAAATACCCGCTCTAAGGCAGAAAAAGCATCCATTGTCGGCAGTAAATATTCATGATTGCTGTGAGGGCTACCGTGAACAAAACACATATTGTCTTCTCGCAAACTGTGTGGCAAAGTGGCTAAATATTCGCGCGTTTCTAAGGGGATTTGCGCGTTAGTCCATTCGTGGGCTAATTTGCCTCTTTTTTCGGCTAAAACTGAGGGATAGCTGCATTCGCAGGAGTTCAAACCTTCGACAATATCTTCGTCCCAACAGCCGACACAGGTGGGAATATCGAGGGAGCGAATCATTTCTACTACGGCGTGGGGATTGGGCCCGTAGCCGACTAAATCTCCGAGACAAAAGATTTTGTCGGCTTGTTGTTCGTCAATATTTGATAAAACTGCATTTAAGGCTTCGTAGTTGCCGTGAATGCAGGACATAACTGCTATTTTCATGCTGTTTCTTCTCCTAATGAAAGTGATTCTTTGACTTGTTGTTGGTAATTCAACATGATTGTTTCGGACAAACAGCAGTCTGCGAGAGTTTGTCCTAATGCTATTTCATCGAGATTTTCGCCGACTATTTCTATGCCGCTAAATCTTTGGGGACGCCCTTCGAGCCAGCGGGGAAGTGGCAATTCTTCGTGGGCGGTTTCTTGGAATTTCGCGGCGAAATCGAAGTAGAAAGATCGCCCATCGGCTATGTCAAAAATACCTTTGGCTCGGTGGATTTTGCCGTAGGCTCCTTGGGTCATTTCTTCGTACCAAAACAGATCGAGGCTGGCTGGATCGAGGACTTGTCCGCTGGTGGGGCTACGCCAAATCGATAGTTTTTCGAGTTCCCCGCTGACGGCTATTCCTTCTACAATTACATCGCCCCACTGATGCCATTCGGTGTCTTTGATTTCTGGCGGTACTACGCTAATTCGGCGACTGGGGAAGCTTTGGAGCAGATTTTCTAGTGTTGTCAGTTGCAGGTGAAATCCGAGTTCGATGTAGGCTGAAACGCCGTTTTCTATGTGTTTGGCGAGTAGGGACTCTTCGCCGTCTGTCAGGGTTTTGATTTGGCTAAATTCGGCGGCGATGCAGGTTTGGTCGATCGGCACATTGCTGGTTCCGGGACACCAATACAGTATGGGTGCTGTCTCGGCTGCTAGCTGCTGGCGAATCCAGGTTGTTTTCCCGCTTCCGGGCGGGCCCGCTACGGCGGTGATTGTAGGTTGACTCATAAATACAATGATAATCGTTCTCGGTTAACTTGGCTCTTAGATATCTAGATTTAATTTGGCGATCGGGCGGAATGCCCGCGCAGTAAAGGTTATATCATTTTAGATTTTATATTTTGGATTTTAGATTCTAATCTAAGTACAAAAGTATGTGATGAGCATCATATATCTTTGTGTCTTATATCACTGATACACAAATTAACACTCTGTTACATTTATTTACATAAAGCAACAAAACAAAGAAAAGCACATGACTTCACGTAACATGATCGTAGATGACCAAGGTCTGATGAACAACTTCGCAGTTGAACCCACGATGTATGTAGACGCGAACGTCAGCACCGGTTTCACCAAGTACGCCGAGAAAGTTAATGGACGTTTTGCAATGATTGGATTCGTTTCTTTGCTGGCGACTGAAATTTTGACTGGACAAAGCTTTATCAGCTTCATCAAAGATTTTTTAGGTTAGGTTATTGTATTGCGATTAGCTCAGACTGACACAAAGAAACCCGGTTGCTGTGAAAAATGCTACCTTCAGCAACACAGACTTCTACATTTACCGGGTTTCAGATTTCCCAAAACATTTTTTTAAACACTTTTGAGATAATCACTATTTTAGAACAACAATAAACCCTCAGCAATTTCTGGGGGTTTATTCATTTATGTCATCAGCTTTATGACAAAATCCCGATCGCCATACAGCCGATCGCGATCGCACAGAAACTCAGGTACGCTATCCTGTAATTGTACCTATCTCAACCATTAATATCATGTCTGGCGATCGCCTACAAAAAATTGCTAACGGCTTGACAGTTCGTCTCAATCGTGATGTATTAATAGAAAAATCACTATCGGAAATTCGAGGAGTCTTGCAGAGCGATCGCGCCGTACTGTATAATTTTTACAGAAAGTGGCAAGGTCAAGTGACTTGCGAGACGTTAAGTGCGATCGAACTATCAATTTTAGGTTCCACCGGGGCTGACGAGTGTTTTAATGTCGAATATGCTGCTTTGTACGAAGGCGGTAGAGTCAGAGCAATTGCAGATATTGAAGTAGAACCACTTCACCAATGTCACCGAGAGTTTCTGCGTAGCATGAAAGTTCGCGCCAATTTAGTCGTGCCAATTTTAACGGCGAAGGGACTTTGGGGACTGTTAATTGCTCATCAGTGTAGCGGGCCACGTACTTGGTTGCGATCGGACATTGAATTTATGCAGCAACAAGCCCAAAATATGGCGATGTCTCCCACAATTCAAGATAGTTAATACAGAATTTCACGCACGAATAACTGTAACCGATCGCCCAATTGGAGTAGTATGAATCTCAGTGGTCAACCGTTCTTCCAATTCCAGTGCATTCTCGCGGCGATCGAATATTACCAACCAACCCGAATCCTGTCCCAATCTAGCCAGATATCCATCTAACTGTTCCAAATCTTTACTCAGAGGATCGACTTTTCTAGTCCGCCAAACCTTCAGTTCAATTCCCAATGTTACCTCACCGTAGCGCAAACATAGATCCATGCGATCGCGCCCGATCGCATATTCGCGTTCCAAAGTTCCCCCGCCATTAATCACCCGATGCAGAAACGCCATCAACACCAAATGAGGGGCAATTTCAGGATAAGAAGCACTTTTGAGTAACGGTTCGCCATGCTGCAACCAAAATGCCAGAAAAGCTTGGAGTAAGGCATCGGTCATTAGTTCTCCGCGAGAGTTCAACCAACTCGGACTGATAATCGGTAAACTATCCTGTGGGCCTTGCACCAAAACTCGCGGCAAAACTTCTCGATAAATCGGATTGGCGATGACCAAACCCCCGCCGGATCGCGTTTGAGCAAGCCCAAGTCTACGAGATATTGGCGATCGTCATTAGAAGACTCTGGCAGTTCTTGTCCTGCTAAAATCGGCTCGATAATTGCTTTGACTCGGTTTTCTCTGAGTCGTTCTGCCAAACTATCCAAGTGCGTATCTTGACGTTTGATTAAAATTTCTTTAGCTTCTAAAATATGATTTTCTGTAATTGCGATCGATTCATCAGTAACTAATTCTTCTACTATTTCCTTAGCTAGCGCATTCACCAACCAAGGCTGTCCCTGAGTCAGTTCAAACGCTAAAGCTGTTGCTTCTGGTGTAAAAACTTGTCCGGTATCTTCGGTATGTTGCGCGTAGAGTTCGGCGACTTCTTCGGCGTTGAAATTGCGTAAAGTGAGCGATCGCACTTTAATATTAAACGGACTAGAAGTATTGAGTCTGTCGCTACCACCCCCAGCGACTTTGTAATCGCGAACATCCCGCAAACCGATTAAGCCAACTGATTGAGGAAAAGCTTTAGGGCGATTGGGATAAGCATCGCGCAGTTGACGCAAGATAGAAATCAAAGCTTGGTCTTGTAGTGCATCAATTTCATCAATAAAAATTACCAGAGGGTGAGGGGATGCTTGCGCCCAAAGACTCAGTGCATCGCCGATTCGCTGTCCCGATTCCAAGGAAGGCCAAGCTGGAGGTTGTAATTCCTGGGGAAGTCGGATGGAAATCGCCCGTCGCCAAGCAGCCAGAATCGCCTCTTCAGCACCGGCAATATCTTGACTGAAGGGTGCGCCGACTTCTACTGATAGCATCACAGCGGTGTATTTTCCGCTGTCGGTGAGTTGTTTGGCTAAAGCTAGCATCGCCGTGGTTTTACCCACTTGTCGGGGTGCATGGATGACGAAATAGTTGCGTTGAGCGATTAACCGTTCTAAGCCAGGTAAGCGTAACGTTGGAGGTAGCAAGTAATGAATGTCTGCTTGGCACGGGCCTGCGGTATTGAACCAGCGTGGCATAGTTTAATTGGGGCTAATGGGGTTGCTCTCAGTTTACTATGCTGTTCTATTATTAGGCGGAGGTTTGTATTGACTGATAGGGCTGGATCAGAATCTCAGCGGGAATTCCTAACTCTTGATTCAGCCTCCGAATCATTTCCAAAGTCAAGGAGCGTTTGCGAGATAATATCTCAGATACTCTAGCTCGACTGCCAATACATTGTTCCAAATCGCTACCAGACCATCCGCGGGCGTCCATGTAGTATTGAATGGCTGCAATTGGATCGGGTATTGCGATCGGAAAATGTGCCTTCTCGTAAGCTTCTACTAGGGTACTGAGGACATCTAGGCGATCGGACTCAGATGTATTAGGAGCTGCATTAAACAGCAACTCAACCTCTCGAAGGGCTTCCTGATAGTCAGTTTGGGTTCTAATTGGACGTATTTCCATATATCAATTTGTGTTTAGATTGTTTCTGCATCTACCTTGTCATACTCGGCATGAGTGCCAATAAAGCGGATAAAAATAATGCCGATGTCATAACGAATGGCGACAATCAGCCGATAGGAATTGCCTTTGATGTTGAACACAACACGATTGTTTGCAATGATGCTGGCATTACGATGAGCTGACTTAACATCGACTGGACTCTGCCAATCGGCGTGAGACGCTTCGTAGTACCAAGTTTTTAGTGCTTCTGAGGCATCTGGATGAGTTTCCCAGAAGTTTCGCAAGGTGCTACGGGACAAAATACGCATAGAACTTGGTGACTGGAACTCCCGAAACACGAGACAATTGAAAGATCGGTTGTGCCATTGTCATAGGGCAAATAATAACCAAAGCATAGGGGATTTAAGCCCCCACCTTTAGGTGGATTGTTTTTAGGCAGGGGCTTAAATCCCCTGCCTAAAAACTTCGCACTCCGAAGTCAACTGTCAACTGTCAACTGTCAACTGTTAAGTGCTATCTCATCATTTTACCACAGAATCTTTGTCTCTAGGAATAATTAACAACAAGGAGTTTTCGGATGCTGGGGGAGCGAAACCCAAGAATGATGTCTTGAGGAGACACGCCACGTTGAATCAGTTCTCGATCGATATAAACCTCGGTACTGTTGTGTTGAATCCAGATTTGATTTTCGATGATATCGAGCTGCATGGCACAACCATAGATGCGATATTCGTCGCGCCATTCGTTGTGCATGACGAGGTATCGATCGCGGGCGATATCAAAGATTAACTGAGCATTTGCGTCATTTTTAGAAAAGTCTTCTAGAAAGTCACAAACAATTTTGCGGTATTCGTTTAGTCTATCCATTGGTCGATCGCCTCACGAGTTGGATTATAAATAATTAGTCGGATTTCATAACGTTCGATGACAGTTTTTGCGGGTTCAAATCTGAGAAACATTTGGTAGGTATCGGTGGGTACTGCCAGATACAGCATACGTTCTGGTTCGCTAGAGACTTCGATCGCAATGCGATAGTTGAGGAATTGACCCAGGGCGGTGTGGAATTCAGAAATGGTGGAGCCACCTGCGAAACTTTTGACTTCTACAGCTATTTTACGTCCTTCTTTTTCAGCGGCGATCGCTTCTTCGGCGGCAAGATCGATGTAGACATCAGCAACACCATAGCGTAACTGGTAGGGATCGTGGGTAATCTTCCAGCCATCTTTTTGTAGGGCGATTTTGACCGTGTTGTGGAAGAGATCCTTTGCCATTTTTAGATTTTACCCAAGGATTTACATCCGACACTCTGAACAACATGAGATGTTAATGCCATAACAAATTCACCAGGATGGCTACCAATCTTTAAAAAAATTATAACCTAAATTCCTTCCAGCCTTTGATGAATCCAGTAATAAACGCCCCAGCCGGATTATCGATAGCTTTTTCAAACGCTGCTAGACTACCTTCTGTAACACCATTTATAACTTTTTGTTTCATTGTTGGGTTACTTTCTAGGTGTTTAACCACTTCCATTGCCATCGCCCTATCTCTTTCCGGTGTATCGCTAGGATAACTTGTTTCTAGCTGTTTGAGTAATGCTTGAATTTCGATTGCTGCTTCTATTAAGCTTTGAGGCTGTCCTGCGGCGTAGTAATTTCCCTGAATGTAATTACCTTGAGTATTGTTAAAATTACCGCCACCTGTGTTAACAGTCCAATTTTCATTGTTACCCATCTTGATATCTCCTTAAGTTGTCATTACAATTGAAATTTGAAACCTGATTAATTAGTGATCTACAGCCGCACACTCCTATCTACCAATTACTAATACTAAATCTTTCGTCGTCTATCTTCCCTTTCGCTTCATCGATTGCCAAGTCTTTGTCATAGTATTCACCACTTTCATTACACATGGAACCATTTATCTTGTAATGCCAATTATCATCTTTGTCTGATTCCAAATAAATTGTATGTCCTTTATAATTAATTTTTTCCCCATAATTTTCTTCTCCTTCATAGCCTGTCGTTTGATTGAATAGATGCTTATTTTGAATTAAAAGCCTAAAAAATTCTTGAAAAACTTCACTGTCATCAGCATTTTCGTCAATATGAAACTTACCTTTAACGTAGGGCTTTTTTCGAGTCTCTTCGGCTAACTCTTTAGCCATTTGAGTTACTGCTTGCTCTGTACTATATCCTTGACTTTGCATTTTAGATAGAATAAATCGAAAGTCATTAAGAATGGAACTAATATCTTTGCTCATGTCTACACGCTTGTCTTGTATGTTTATATAATCACCTTGTATGTAATTACCTTCTACTTTATTATAGTTTCCGCCACCTGTGTTGATGTCATGATTTATAGTTGAATTATTTTTATCTTTTAAATCGTATGGTTTGTGATGATCTTTAACAGCTCTTTGTCGCTTGAAGTATAGATAAATACCAATTGCAAGGACTATTATACCTATAATAATACCAAACGTATATTGGTTCTCAACTACTAATTGAACAACTGATTGAGCAGCTATAACAATTAATGATGCAGCTAAAATTAGGCATATACCCTTTTGAGTATTAGACAGCCTGTATTTAAAATGATGAAAAAGTTTTACTGAAATTTTTTTTAGATAGCTCATACTACCGGAATAGTATTTGTAATTTGAGTGACTACCTTATTATACTAAGTTCCCCTAGAAATAGATGTAGTATAAATCATTAGTTGTTTGTGATTAATATCACTGATATCAATCACTAAACGTGCTATGTAACGTAAAAACAAAGTCTTGCCATCACCATATCACCTTCCCCATGTTCAATCAATCAACCGTTCCCTCAGTTAGATACAATATCTCAGCAATTTCGTGATTATTTTTGCCTTCACCAACCAGTTTTAATACCTCCCACTCGCGCTTACTCAACTTAGAGCGATAACTTCAACTAAAGGCGTGGCACTCCCTTGCAGGAATCCCACGCAATAATTTACTATTAACTAACGGCTACAGCCTCCCCCAAAGGATGCTGCTCTAAAACAGCTTTCAAATACTTCCCAGTATAAGAACGAGAATTTGCTGCCACATCCTCCGGCGTCCCCGCCACAATAATTTCACCTCCCTTATCTCCCCCTTCCGGCCCTAAATCGATCGCCCAATCGCAGCACCGAATCACATCCAAATTGTGTTCGATTACCAAAATTGAATTTCCCTTATCCACCAATCTTTGCAGCACATTTAACAAATGGTGAACGTCATAAAACGACAAACCAGTCGTAGGTTCATCAATTAAATAAAGCGTCTTCCCAGTAGCGCGGCGCGACAATTCTGTTGCCAATTTCACCCGCTGTGCTTCCCCTCCAGAAAGCGTCGGCGCGGGCTGTCCCAACTGAATGTAACCCAAGCCAACATCAAGCAAAGTTTGTAGTCTCATGGCTGCCCTGGGAATATTTTTAAACATTTCCAAAGCTTCCTCAACAGTCATGTTCAAAACATCAGAAATTGACTTGCCTTTGTACTTAACTTGCAGCGTTTCCCGGTTGTAGCGCGCACCTTTACAAACTTCGCACTGCACGTAAACATCCGGCAGAAAATTCATCGAAATTACGTTCACACCTTGACCGCCGCAAGCTTCGCACCTTCCCCCTTTCACGTTAAAAGAAAACTGCCCAGCTTTGTAACCTCTTGCCTTCGCTTCAACGGTTTCGCAAAACAAATCTCGAATCACATCAAAGACTCCCGTGTACGTAGCAGGATTAGAACGCGGAGTGCGACCGATGGGAGATTGATCGATGACAATTACTTTGTCAACTACATCTTGAAGAGAGCGTTCTCCCTTCGTTTTTAGGGCTTCCATATCGGGCGGCAAAGGAACTTTTTTGGTGAGATAGTGTTGCAGCGATGGGTACAGCAATTCATTGATTAAAGTAGATTTTCCTGACCCGGAAACGCCCGTCACACAGACGAGTTTTCCCAGCGGAATTTCCACATCGATATTTTTTAAGTTGTTGCGGGTCGCATTTTTGATTGAGAGAGCTTTACCGTTGCCTTTTCTCCTTTCATTCGGAGTTTCAATTACTCGTTTTCCAGACAGATAAGCACCAGTCAAAGATTCTTCGGCTGCTAGCAAGTTTTCTAAACTTCCTTGCGAGATGATTTTGCCACCGTGAACGCCTGCGCCGGGCCCGATATCGACAATGTGATCGGCGGCGCGCATGGTTTCTTCATCGTGTTCTACTACAATCAAAGTATTGCCTAAATCGCGCAATTTTGTTAAGGTTTGCAGTAGGCGAAAGTTGTCTCTTTGGTGCAGTCCGATGCTGGGTTCGTCCAAAACGTAGAGGACGCCGGTTAAACCAGAACCGATTTGAGTGGCGAGGCGAATTCGCTGGGCTTCTCCGCCGGAAAGCGTCATTGCCGCGCGGTCTAATGTCAGGTAATCTAATCCGACATCGAGCAAAAATTGCAGCCTTGCTTTGATTTCTCTCAGGGCTAAGTCGGATATTTGGAATTGCCGATCGCTCAATCCTAAATTATCTACTCGTTCGCGACATTCGCGAATCGAAATACTCGTCAAATCGACAATTCCGTAGTTTCCTAACCGCACTGCCAGCGCTTCTGGTTTCAACCGCTTGCCGTGGCAAACATGGCAGGGTTGATCGACTCGATACTGTTCCAACTTCTGCTTGATCAAATCGGAACCAGTATCGTCGTACTGGCGCTGCAACATGGAAATGACGCCCTTAAAATCTCTCCTCAAATCGGTAATGCCAGACTCTCGCTTCTTACTTTCTGCGGTTCCTTTGGACTCATTGCCGTACAAAATCACCTGCTGATGTTCGGGGCTCAACCGGAACCAAGGAGTGTCGATATCAAATCCGCAAGCATCAGCAACACTGCACAGCAAAGAGAGATAATAGGAATTGTCTTTGTCTGACCAAGGGGCGATCGCACAATAAAGAGGTGCTTTTTCGTCGGGAATCACCAACTCCGGCGCAAAAGTCCGTAAACTCCCCAAACCGTGACAGTTTGGGCACGCGCCGTAGGGCGAATTAAACGAAAATAACCGGGGCGAAAGTTCTTCCATCACCGCGCCGTGTTCGGGACAAGCAAAATTTTCGGAAAATACGATCGGCCCATTTGCTGGTTCAGAATTTTCGTCACTCGGTAACTCTTCTACGATCGCTATTCCCTCAGAATGCCGCAAACAAGTCGAGAGAGAATCCACTAAACGTTCTTCTAAACCTGGTTTTTTAACTAACCGATCGACAACTATCTCGATGTTGTGCGTATGATTTTTATCTAATTCGATATTTTCCGAAAGTTCTAAAATCTCACCGTTAACTTTGACACGACTAAATCCTTCGGAAGCTAAACTCGACAATAATTTGCGGTGAGTGCCTTTTTTTCCGCGCACAACTGGCGCCAGAAGGTGAAAGCGAGTGCCGTCTGGAAGGGCCATGACTCGATCGCACATTTCATCAATTGTCTGGGGCGCAATGCAGCGATCGCAAATCGGACAGTGCGGTTCGCCAGCTCTGCCGTAGAGTAATCTGAGATAATCGTAAATTTCTGTAACAGTGCCTACAGTTGATCGCGGGTTGTTAGAAGTTGACTTTTGGTCGATCGAAATAGCCGGACTCAACCCCTCGATTGCGTCCACATCGGGTTTGTCCAACTGTCCCAAAAACTGGCGGGCGTAGGCGCTGAGAGACTCAACATAGCGGCGCTGTCCCTCGGCAAAAATTGTATCGAAAGCCAAGGAAGACTTACCGGAACCGGAGACACCAATAAACACGATCAGTCGATCGCGCGGCAGTTCCAGATCGATATTCTTAAGGTTGTGCTGTCTCGCACCGCGAATCCGAATTGTATTTTGGCTGTTGGAGTTAGAACTCGTCACATTATGCCCATTGTGGGATGCACTTGGCTGACTGTGTGAGGTTTTGGCGCGTTGGGACATGAGAGTAGTGCAAAACAGTGCTTAACCATCTTAGCGCTGCCTTTGGAATAGCTGGCATCCAAACTCAAGAATATCAAAGAATTGTCAAATAAGTTTCCGTCGGCCCGTCGGGCAAAACCTTCAAACTTTGATGCTTCAAATCCACTTCAATTCCCAGCGCTTCCATCGGAATCACGCCCAAAAGCGGAGTTTTCCCCTCTGGCAATTCCAGACACTCAAACGTGCCTTCGCGCCCGCACAGAGAAATTTTAGCATCTTGAAAAATCCTCGCCTCACTAATACCTGTGGCTGTTTCCACAACCACTTGCTTAAGGATTCTCAAACCTAGTCTCGCAATGACATCTTTCGGCAAACACAAAGTTGTCGCGCCCGTATCGACTAAAACATTTTCCAGAATGACAGACCTGATTTGGTCTACTGGAATCATACCTCGTTCGGCATCAGCTTGATCTATCAGATTTTGAATCGCTAGCGTTGTTGTGACTTTTCCCATGAGGCTTTCGGTAGTTGACTGCATAATTTTCATCCGAAAAATTGCTTTCTTAATTTTAGCATAAACTGCTGCATTTATACCATCTCGCCAACACATAAAATATATATCTACTCTATTTGATTCAAACGAGTCTAGGAGTGCGATCGTCCAGATAGCTTTGCTATATTTGTTGTTAGCGTTTTTTTCTTTAAAACTGCAAAAAAATAGGTTTGGAGTGAGGAATTTATTCCTGTAATGCGATCGGGACTTGCCTTCCGAACGATCGCACCGCCAACCAAACCGCAGCCAGCGAAATCAAATTTATTTTGCAACAGCACTCGGTGCAACCATATTCCAATTTACCCGAGAAACACCGTACAAAATAAAATTATCCAAAAGTCCGTAAGCATCCCCGCAATTGTAACCTTTAGCCCCAACACATTTTTTATCCGCCCTCTGATTCACAGCCACAAAAATATCAACTCCATCCGGCAACACACCCGCATACATCTTCAAATTAGCAAAATCATCAAGAATGCGACCTCGATCGTCCACAGGCGGCAATTTCCACTCTTTGGGATTGTTACTTCCCCCTAACTGAATTGCCCAAGCCGCAGTACCATCAAGCGCTCCGTTATGAGCAGTATATCGATTCCAAACATTATTTCGCTTTTCCCCGATGCGCGGGTTATTCTCATAACCGCCCACCCAATATTGTGACATGAATTTGAGAAAAACTCCAGCTTCCGCAGCTAGCAAACCAGTGCCAGGACTCAAATCTGTGTGTCGGCGGGCAAAAGGAACTTGGCTTAAATTCCAAGACCAGTTGATCGTGCCAGGATTGGGATTTATCCAGCTCGAAAAGTCGCAAAAGTTACCCTTCAAAATGCAGTGCGGTCGCTTCAAATCCCATCCCTTACCATAGTAGTTTTTTCCGTTCCAGTGGCGTTTTTCCGGCTCGCGATCGCCAAAGTTTTCTACTCCTTGGCTCATGAAAATTCCCTTGGTAGCCGTAGTAGGAATTCCCAACTCTGTTTTGAAGAAAACTTCCAAAGCTGAGCCTTGATGAGTTTCTAGTTTCCCCGTTTTTGCAGCATATCTGCCGGAGGCTACAAGCTGCTCCAATATAATTGTAGGAAATGCCGGACTGGTATTGGAATAATGATATTGACCGAGAGGATACTGAAGGCATCGCCCAGCCAAAACCATCAGAGTTTCTTCTAAATTAGGACTTGGCAAAAAATAGCCTGCGTTAGCAGAGATGCCGAGTTGATTTTTAGCGGAACTGACAGATTTGTTTCCCCATTCATTGACAAGTAGCTGTTCTTGTGATTTAAAATTGGCTGGAGTTTTAAGATTGCGAAGTACGGCCAAATTTGCAGTTACGTCTTGACCGTATCTGGGCGCGCTCCGCTGAAGTCCCGATCGGTGCGATAGCAGATGTCCGAGGGTGACGTTTTGCCACTGTTTGTCGGCAAATCCTGAGTTGAGATTGCTACAATTGCTGTCTTTAATTGCTACGGGAAATTTGACTTTCCCCGAAAATACGGCGTGCAATTTTTCAGGGATAATCGCGACTGGATATTGCTTGTTCAAACCGGGAATTAGCGGCGGATAATGCTGCGGATCGAACAATTTCATTCCTTCAATTTGCTCGTCAGTTAGTTCTAAGCCTGCCCGATCGCGCGCCGTCTGTTTCAGCGCCCAGCGCACCATTGCAAAGGTAACAGGCTTGCTGATACTGCCCATCCGCATGGGGGTGTCTGCTGGTACGATCGCGCTCAGAGGAGTCTGCATATCGTCACCGCAAGCCGGATTTGAGTTATTGGTCGATCGGCCTTTCATGCGCCCCAAACCCCAAACACCCACGGGCTTACCTTTGACAGAAACACCGAGGACAGCCGCACCGATGCAGCGGTGGCGCATAAATTCTGTTAGGGATTGCAAAATCGGCTGAAGTTGCGCGTCGCCGCTACCGCTAACGGGGATGCTTTCTTGGGCCAAAGCTATGTTGTTGTTGGACTCAGAAACCTTTCCCAAGCCTCCTAAGAGGATAGCTGCAATTAAGGTCAAAGTTGTGTAGAAAAGTCGATTAAATTTTAGTTGGTTGCCCGCAATTTTCATGATAAAAAACTCCTGTTTTAAAATGTAGGGCGGTACTCAGTTGCCCGCCCTTTGGTAGCGAGAATTAAGACTATTAAGGGATGGGAGGTGCGGACAAGAATACTTGATTTGGGTTGACATTAGTTAAATTTGTCTCTAACACAACACCAATCAAATTGTCCTTGTAGAAGATTCCAGTATCTTGAACATTGTTGTTGCTCCAATCGCCAGCCTTGAGCGAATAGCCGTCTGCTAAATTGCCTTTGATTTGAATTTTATCTGTACCTAACGTAAAATCCGTAATCGTAGCGTAGCCAGTGCCGAGATAGTAAACATTGTTAACATTACCGAGTACAAATGTGTCCGCACCCGCGCCGCCTGCGAGAGAATCGGATTCACTTCCGCCGCCGATACCGTTACCAGCACCCGAAAAATTAGCACCGTCAAGGTAATCGTTACCGTCGCCGCCGATCAGATAATCTTTGCCGCTTCCTCCGAATAGATAATCGTTGTGAAGGCCGCCAGACAGTGTATCTTTGCCACCACCTCCATACAGGAAATCCTCGCCAGCTTCGCCGTATAATTTATCGTTACCCGCGCCGCCATCTAGCTTATCGCCCCCGAAGCCACCGTAGAGGATGTCATCTCCACCGCGACCTGACAAGATATCATCGCCTTTATAGCCGTAAATTGTATCATTTGAAATCTGAATTTGACCTTGACCGTTGATTGTCCAATCATCTCCAACTAGGGATTTGTGGAGTTGACCGTTGCCGTTGACAGTATTGTTGTCGTCGTAGTCAGTGCCTTTGATAAGTGAGGACATTTTTGTTGCTCCTTGTGGTTTTCTAATTAGTGCAAGGGTGAGAAAGACTCAACTAACTTGCTTGATGTATTTAGTTTCTCCTCTAATAAAGCAACCGACAATGGGAATAAAATCAGGTAATTAAATTACTGAAAACTGGTGTTTTGTAATTATGGGTAGGAATAAATCAGGTAGCTAAATATTAGAATTGGGAAAAGTCAGGCTGCATTGGTATCAACAATCGCGTTAAACCCGCCGTCCGGCAGTCCGGCAGGGGTTTAAACCCCTGCCTCAAAGCCCAAGTCCTCTGACGAGGACTGAATAATCATTAGTCCTCTTCAGAGGACTTCAGCTATTAGCCGGGGGTTTGAACCCCAGGCGGTCTTTTGGGTATTGATAGATTAAAAAAGTGGAATGAATGAGTTAGCTGAGTTCAAGTCTGTAAAATTGATTTGAGCAACGGATAGGTTATTGAGAGTGGCTAAAATTTGACCGGTTGCTGTCAAGCGGATTAAGGTGTCGCTGTTTGCTTGAGCAATTGACAGTTGAGAGGAAGTCAAACCTCTAGTAAGGGCGATCGCATCTTTTCCAGGTTCAAAATCTCGAATGATATCCATCCCTGAATCGGCCCAAAGCAGAAAAAGATCGCTCCCACTTCCTCCAATTAAAAAATCATCTCCCAAATCGCCGCTTAAAAAGTCATCTCCCGCTCCTCCAAATATGGTATCATTGTTTTCCCCTCCGAAAATCGTATCATTTCCTTCACAGCCATCAAGTAAGTCGTTATTTTCATCGCCCCGCAAGTAATCGTTGCCACCGCCACCACAGGCAGTATCGTCACCCAAATTTCCGAACAGAGTATCGTTGCCTTCACTGCCTAAAATTAAATCTCGATCCTTACCTCCCAATAAGAAATCTTCTCCTTTGCCCCCATCCAAGAAATCGGAGTCTTCGTTGCCATTAATGAAGTCGCTATCTTCTCTGCCATTGAGTGAATCTTCTCCTCGATTTCCTAATAATGTATCTCCTCCTTCATTGCCAAGAATAATGTCTTGATTATTGCCACCAAAAAGCCAGTCATCTCCCGATCCACCTGAAATAAAATCATTGTCTTCATTGCCGTTACAAAAATCATTTCCTTCGCCGCCAAAGAGGTTGTCGTTACCTTCTCCAGCCTGGAAATAATCCTCGCTGCTGCTGCCGTCGAATCTCTCATTGCTAGCAGTACCTGTGAGGGGTAGATCGATCGCACTATTCACAACTACCTTTTCTACAGGATTTGGTTGGTTGAGATTTAGGAGGGATAGAGAGTTACAAAGGCAATCTTCTGTCGGAATTTCTGTCGGAATTTCTGTCGGAGTTGGCGTTGGTGTCGGAATTTCTGTCGGAATTTCTGTCGGAGTTGGTGTTGGTGTCTGAATCGGTGTCGGAGTTGGCGTTGGCGTTTTTATGGGAATCGGTGTCGGAATCGCTGTCGGAGTTGGCGTTGGCGTATTTATGGGAATCGGTGTCGGAGTTGGTGTCGGAGTTGGCGTTGGCGTTTCTGTCGTAATCGGTGTCGGAA
>JAJAYT010000315.1 GCA_026786085.1 Microcoleus sp. CAN_BIN18
CCCTTACCAATGGGAATGGGTGCGTTTAATTTCAGATTTTATGTATACAGACTTTATTCAATTTGATCCTCATGCTCGCGCTTTTGCCCGTGGTTTTTTGTATTTGTATGAGCGGTCGCCATACCATGCAATGAAAGCATTTGAGACATTGCGCTCTCTACCTTATGGAGACGAAATGTGGAATATCAGCCTAAATATGTATTACTATCACCAAGCTAAAAAGTTGAACGATATTGCTAAGCTATCGATATATTTGCCTAAAAAACCTTGGATGCGTTTGAATACTTGGAGAGCACTCAAGAGTTTGTATGACATTATAAGGGATATTCAAATTATTCAGAATAGTTCGTCTCGTTCTGCCAGAGCCTTCGCTCTGAGCCATGCTTTAGGAGAACTTAAAAACTTGCGGGATCAACCTGATGCTGTACCTCAACCCGAGCGAGAAATAGTTACAAAAATTGCCTGGAATTGGTCGCAAGCGATATTAGATGTAGCGAGTGAGGTTGGGAACGTTTCTATTACTGAGCGAGTGCGTAATCCCTACGTGGTTGGCGACCCCGTTGAGGGGAACCTGTTTGTTGGACGAGAGGATATACTCAAACAGCTCAAAGAAGTGTGGATATTGAGTCAGCACCTTCAGTCTGTGGTTATCTACGGTCATCGACGCATGGGCAAAACTTCTATTCTGCTTAACGCGGCTGAGTCCCTAGGGTCACAGGTAAAAGTAGCCTATGTGAATCTATTGCGATTGGGAAATACTCCTCAAGGAGTTGGAGAGGTGTTGATGGCAATTAGCGATGAAATTTCTGATGCTGTCAACATTCCACCTCCTGCCGATGAGGATTTGCTGAAACTTCCCTACCGTACTTTTGAGCGCTATTTGAAACAAGTAGAGGCAAATCTGAGTGAAACGGGTTTGATTATTGCTTTAGATGAGTTTGAGAAAATTGAAAAACTGATTGAGAATGGAAAAATTGACAGTGACTTTATGGAGGTTCTGCGCGGGATAGTACAAATGAGTCCTAAAATAGCTTTTGCCTTGGCTGGTTTGCATACTTTAGACGAGATGACTGGGGATTACTCTCACCCTTTCTTCGCCAGCTTTATTAATATCAAGGTTAGCTTCATGGAAAGTGCAGCTACCCGTCAGATTCTTGCTAATCCACATGAAGATTTCCTTCTTGACTACGCGCGAGAAGCGTTATCTGCAATCTATATTTGGACTGCTGGACAGCCTTATTTAGTTCAGCTAGTGGGATTTCAGCTAGTTCGCCGCTACAATGAGCAAGTTTTTGAGATGGGAAATGCTCGCGATCCGGTCTTTACAGTAGAAGATGTGAGGGCAGTCATTAATGACCATGAATTCTTTCAGCGGGGACGCTACTACTTCGATGGCGTTTGGGGTCAGGCGGCGCGGGGTGCTCCCGGACAACAAGAGATATTAAGAGCGATCGCACCTCACCCAGAAGGACTCGATATCAACACGCTAGCTGAAATTACTGGCATGAACGAGACAAATTTACAGCAAGCACTTGATTCTTTGATACGCCACGATGTAGTTTACGAAACAGATGGCAAGTGGTGCTTTATTGTGGAACTATTTCGCATTTGGCTGCGAATGCAATAGCTGTTTAGACATTGGCAGCTTCGATAATTTGTTCGGCAGTAATAGATGTGTCTATTTCCTGACGGTGAGCTTTATAAAAAGCGAGAACTTCGTTTACTTGAGCTTCACTGAGATCGTATTCATTCGCAATTTCATTTGGAGATAAACCCCATTTCCGGGCTGCGATGACTACTGTTTGCACCCGCAAGCGAATACCGCGCAAAACGGGAGTGAATTCGCCACTAGCGCCGCGCACGTAGGTGATTTGAGGAAAAGCGCGCTCGTCTGATTTATGCAGCACCATGAACTTCATGCTTTTACAATAACAACGGCTCTATTTTAGCTTGTACATCGTCAATCACATCTTGAGATACCGACTCAACAAATCGAACACCGCGAGCTTTCCAGTCTAAACAGTTAATTTGATCTGCAAGAATTACTCCCTGAACTTTCAATCCAGTGGGTAGGATAACCTCAAAAGGATATCCTTTTTGTTGTTTTGTAATCGGCATAAATAGAGCTAAGGAGCTTTTCTCGTTGTAGGAACGAGGCGAGAGCACAAAAGCAGGTCTAAGTCCTTTTTGCTCGTGCCCTTTTGTTGGATCGAAGTCTAAATAAACGAGATCGCCTCGACTCGGAATGTAGGGATTTGATTGTGTCACCAAACTTCTTTCCCTACAGCAACTCCAGTATCAATCTCAGTATGAACATTCTCTGGCGTAATTGCCTCAATTAGCTCCTCAAGCGAATACCGCCGACGAGCAATCGGCTCGATCGTCAGTTTGCCATCTATCAAGACAAGCTTCACTTCAGAACCCTCAGCCAAATTAATCTCTTTAGCTAAATTCTGTGGAATCCGAATAGCAAGACTGTTTCCCCACTTTGCGATCGTCGCAACCATAGCTTGAACCTCTAGCTAGTGATATCACTCTGAGGAATTTACTCTTTTTTAAAGAATGTATATACAGAGTATCTACAGTGTAGCAACTAAGCGGATGTTTGGCAAGCACTGAAAATTTAATAAAAAAGCCGTGAAGCGTAGCTATCCCGTAGGGAATCGCCCTTTCTATAAAAAAACCAAGGACGATCGCCCTTTGCACCTAAATCTCTCCTGGACGCACCCCAAAAAAAGAAACCGGGTTTTTCACTAAATCTGCCATTTCCACGCAGTATTCTCGCAAAAAACCCGGTTTCTGAGATCCTAATTAATGATTGTGCCCGTGCCCGCCATGAGAATGCCCATGATCCCCATGAGAATGCCCATGATCGCCATGAGAATGTGCATGATCGCGGACAACCAAATTCGGATTAACCGCGATCGCACTTTCACTCAACAACGCTTCAATTTGAGGATTAGCCCACTCCGCCGCCATTTTCAGGAACTCAGGATGGTCATTTACGCAAGGCAATTTGCGGTAAGTTACTCCTTGACGCTGTTTCTGCAAACCCTCAATAATGTGGTCTACATCTAACAAAGTTTCGTGATTTTCTGTCGCAAATCCGATCGGCATAAACACGATCGCAGTAGCACCCAAATCAATCAAATTCTTCGCAGCCAACGTCGCATCCGGCTGAGTCCATTCAATCAGAGGCGTGTCATGGTTCAGCCAGCCCACCGAAATCAAAGGATAGCGATACATCAAACGTTCCCGCACGCGATCGTACAAAGCTTGACTTTCCACAATACCCGAAGTAAAGCCCTTAGCCTTGTGCGGACAACCGTGATTCATCAGCACGATTCCAATCTGAGAAGGCAAATGCGCTACTGCTAAATCGTTCTTAATTTCTTCTTCAACCAAATCCGCCATTAGCTGGATATAAGCAGGTTCATCGTAAAAAGAAGGAATGTAGCGCTGTCCTGTTACCCAATGTTCTTTGCCATCAAAGGTTTGTGCTAAAGCATTGTTTACCTGTTCCACAGCAATCCCGCTGGTGAAAACAGAATCAACAACCAACAGGGGATAAATCAGAATTTTGTCAAATCCTTGTGCTTTAATTTGCGGGATTACTTGTTCCGGCAAAAACGGCGCGCAAAAGTTAAAAGCTTTGAAAACTTTCACTTTATCGCCCCATTTTTCCTGTAAATTCTTTTCAATCCCGGCGCGCTGCTGTTCAAAAATAGCATTGTGCGGCGAAACGAATTGACCATGTTGGTGACTCCACTCGTGCAAGTCAAAGATTGCTAAAATCTTTGCCAGCGGCGGATAAATCCAAGTCGGTACCGGGGCAAACTTTGCCGTAAGCAAATTTAAAGCTTGTTCGTTGTAGCTGGCAAAATCGTCGTAGCTTTCGACTTCGCCGTAACCCATCAGCAAGACAGCAACGCGATCGTTACTTGCGGGTGCTGGAGATGTTTTTAACTGAATTTTTTCTGGAGAAGCAACCACTTTGTATTCCTC
>JAJAYT010000316.1 GCA_026786085.1 Microcoleus sp. CAN_BIN18
CCAATGCAGAGAAAGGATTACTACCATTAGGTAAATTAAACCAAAATGCTGATAGTGTTCCGCCAAAGCCTATAGCGATCGCAGTTAAGGAAGTAACTGCTGAGAAATTATATTGCTGTCGAACAAAAAATATGCAAGATAGCCAATAAACGGGATTAGCTAACCAACCCAAGGCTGGAATTTGCAGGAACAGCAATCCTAATATTCCCCAAGTAGTAACTTCAAGCCCCTTCATTTCATAAAAACTCCCATAATCTTTTAGGTGATCTATTGATATTTCTCTAGGAACTATATTAAAAAGTAGACAAGGCAAGGTAAGTGCTATTCCGTATAGAAAGAGTGACAATCCCAGAAAAATAATTCTATACTTCATGAGCTATGCTTGCCTCCAGTATATTGATGTTTTATTTCTTTGTTGGATCGTCACTAACTTGAACGATTAACTTGCCAAAATTTTCTCCTTGCAGTAAACCAATAAAGGCGCGGGGTGCATTTTCCAGCCCTTTTACAATGTCTTCTTTGTACTTCAGTTTGCCTGCCTGCAACCACTGAGACATATCATTCATAAACTCTGCATGACGCTGCTGGTAATCGCCAACCAGAAACCCTTTAATCAGCGCACGTTTAACGAGTAGCGGCATCAGATTCGGGCCGGGAGGTGGAGTTTCGGCATTGTACTGGGAGATTAAGCCTACTAAAGGAATTCTGGCTCCCAGATTAATGTTTTGCAAAACTGCTTCTAGAATCGGGCCAGCCGTATGATCGACGTAGATATCAATTCCATTTGGGCAAGCAGCTTTTAATGCTGAATTTAGGTCTTGAGTTTTGCGGTTAATGCAGGCATCAAATCCTAATTCATTGACAACGTAATCGCATTTTTCATCACTGCCAACGATGCCTACTGCCCGACAATCTTTGATTTTGGCAATTTGACCGACAACTGCACCAACTGCGCCAGAACCAGCAGAAACCACCATTGTTTCGCCGGCTTTGGGTTTGCCAATATCTAGCAGTGCAAAATAAGCTGTCATTCCAGGCATTCCGGTAATGCCTAATGCGTAAGAGATTGGTACTTGACTTGGGTCGAGTTTTCTCAAGGTTTCGCCTTGGGCGATCGCATAATCTTGCCAACCGCCATATCCCAGCACGAAGTCTCCGGCTGAAAATTTGGGGTTGTTTGATTTCACTACTTGGCTGACGTTGCTCCCCATCATGACTTCGCCTAACTTTGCCGGAGTTGCATAAGACTCGCGATCGCTCATTCGCCCTCGCATATACGGGTCAAGGGACAAGTAAATGGTGCTGCTGAGTATTTCTCCCTCTCCCGGTTCTGGAATTGCTGTTTCAACTAAGGCAAAATCGCTCTCTTTTGGTTCTCCCGTCGGGTAACTTTTGAGCAGGATTTGTTGGTTCATTGACTCAGACATGGATGCCTCCTAAATAGTTAGCGAAATGCTTTAACCGCCGCATCAACTTGCACTTTAATCGACTTATCCCCAAAACACTTGGATATCTGCGGGTTGGTTGATGAAGTGCGGTTGATGAGCCAGCACGATCGACATTAACCAATTAGAATCCTTGAACGTTACAAAACCAGAATTCCGCAATATGGGTTCCGGAATTCTGAACGCTTAATGGGCTGATGAAGCTGTTACTGCTTTATCTGCGTTATCTGCATCTAATCTGGCTGCGATCGCTTCTAAAATTGCCTCTTCCGCTTCATCGATCGCTGCCATAGCAACGGCGATTCCACTAGCAGCATAGTTTTCAGCGCGATCGGCTCGGTGATTGAGGTGTTCAGTTTCCCGTTTCGTTTTCCATCCCTCAACCTTCGACTTGACCTCAGCTTGCTTTTCTAACCCCAGCTCTTGAAGTTTTGTCCTGTAGGCAACAAATTCGTGTTGCTTAGTTTCCAGATTTGCTTTAACAGCACTCAGTTTGGATTTAATCGTTTCTTGGGTTTCTTCCGAGGCAGACTCAATAGTTGCCTTAACTGATGACATACGACTGTCGATGTCGTTTAATTTATCTCTCAGGTTGCTGGTGAAGTTATCAATTTTCTCACTCATGATTCTGCTCCTATTTTGGTTAAAGTAAGTAAGCGAGCCATACCTTTATGTCTCACGAAAATTAGATGAATGAATTAGATAAATGCTCTGTCTTCTCGCTCTCAAATTGTAGCACTGCATCTTTGAAACTGTCTTGATATAAATGTATGAATTGTATGAATTGTATCAGAATGTATTCAAAATTTACAATCTCCTAAATGGGATGAGGTCGCTAAATTGGTAAGTCTTGCATCCAAGTTTTTGCCCGCCAGATCCTGCTGCGGTCATCGCAGATATACCTCTCCCGGTTCTGGAATTGCTGTTTCAACTAAATCAAAATTACTCTCTTTGGGTTCTCCAGTCGGGTAACTTTTGAGCAGGATTTTTTGGTTCGTTGAGTCAGACATGAATGACTCCTTCATTGATAGATTGCTTTATCGATCGTGCAGTGGAAGAAGTCGCCCTCGGACTCAAAGCGATCGCTCCCGAAGAACCATCCCCCCCGGAGTTGCGTCGGGATCGTATAGCCCTCAAAGGTGCCGATCTTCTCTACGATTCCACCAAAATCGGAATAGTGAAACGCTTCACCTTCTAGGCTGCCCCAGCGATCGACTTTGATCTGCTCCAAGACTCCCTGATTGGAAACCGTCAGGGTAATATTGGCCGGTTCTCCGAGTGCTGTGAAGGTTGCCTGAACTTGGGAAACGTTTAACTCTGTCCAGATGATGTCAGGGTTACAGAGGACAGATGGCAACCACATGGACTCTGAGTGAACTCGTCCCACACACGATCGAGTGATATCCTCTCCGCTTCTCTGTATGGTGTTCCACTTCGCTTCACCGACACCATCCACGATGCGATCGTCTCCCAAAATTGGTAAGCCATTCATCAAAGTAGTCACCTGCCAAATCATGCCTCGATCCCAGCAAATCACTTCTTCCGCTTTAAATGAATGCCAATGTTTTCCGAGTTTGATTTCACCGTGCATCCACAATCGAACGGCGCATGCGAGAGGTGTGCCGGGGGCGATCGCGCATTCCAAATACCGACGGGCTAGATTGGGAAGATTGATTAATAATTCAGGATTGAAGGGGCGATCGCTCTTCGGTGCTGATTCCCACAAATCGTCTAGAGAAATTTCTTGGATTTTAGTCATGTTTTAAAAGGTGGAAAGGGCAAGATACAGCACTTTGCGCTGAAGGTTTGGTTAAAAATACGATGTATGTTACTGGTTAAAAGCTTTTGGTTATATCATCCAGAATAGCGATCGCATCATATATATATATGTATCCGCAGGCGGATATTC
>JAJAYT010000317.1 GCA_026786085.1 Microcoleus sp. CAN_BIN18
AGAATATGGTGAAGAATCACTGTCTAGCGAAATCAATTAACGACGCATCTTGGTATATGTTCCGAGTCTGGATGGAATATTTCGGCCAAGTATTCGGAAGAATCACGATTGCCGTTTCGCCCAACGGAACAAGTCAAGAATGCTCTAGCTGTGGAACGATTGTTAAGAAAAGTCTATCAACACGAACCCACATTTGTAGATGTGGATGTGTTTTAGACCGCGATCACAACGCAGCGAAGAACATCCTAAGTCGAGGATTAAGTACAGTAGGGCATACTGGAACTTGGGGTAGCGATACCCTGAACGCTAGTGGAGAATTGACCGCTACTGATGTTGAAGTAATTCTGCATCGGCAAGTCAATTCGTAGAAACAAGAATCTCAGTGGCTTTAGCCCTGAGAGTGTCAAAGGTGAATCGCCGTTAACTAATACCAAATCCGCCCTTCATCGAAACCATTCATCTCTCTCTTCTCTTCCTCTGTGTTCTCTGTGTTCTCTGCGGTTAAATAATTCCGATCCAAAACTATCGGAGACAAACACATAGCCATATTTTACACTATCATCCACCCAAGCCCTCAATACTCTACTGATCTCCACTCTCAGCAAGTTTAGAGTTGACGATAGACAACAATTCTTGCGGCGAAAACGACTCCAATTCCACAAAATTGCCGGCATCCAACCATGCTAATTCTTCGGCTGTCAAACCTAACCTCACAGCGTAAGGCAATTGACGAGAAGTTTCTGCTATTGCTTGAGATTTTTGGACAAACATATTCTTCCTTGCCAATATTTGACTGGGAGAAAAACCTAAATCAAAAATCGTCACCTCTTGTTCCGCAAACCAGTCTAGATTAGTCCGTAGTTGATGCACCAAACCAACTCCAGCAGGACTCGTATTGTGTAGCGCATACACTTTCAAATCGGCGTTTTGTCGCAGCATTTCCATCGCGGTGTCGAAGATGCTTTGGGGATAGCCGCTGATGCTGAGAATGGCGCAGTTGTTCTCAACATCGACGTTGTTCGCAATCAGGAATTGGGCGATTTCGTCGCTGTCGCAGATGATTGCCCGATCGCAAAAGGCGCTAATTTCGCGATCGATGGTAACAGGCAAAGCATTTTGGCGAGGAGTCGGCAACAGTTTTTCTATCCTCCACATCGCCCTTTGCCAGCGTTGCAACCATCGATTAATCTGCAATTCATTAGTAAAAAGTTCTTCATTAACTGTCTGTAGATGACGTTTTTGTGAGATGCCTATTGAGCAGGCATATATACCTAAGCCAAGCACTAGAATTAATCCGACGACAGACAAAGTTATCAGGCTAGTGGGAATGCCTAATACTAAAATAAGCACCCCCAAAACTACTAGGTTTATAGCATTAATTCTCCTGTCGCGAATGCCTTGGCGTAGAGATATGCTGCCTTCACGGAAGGCCAAAACCAACCAATAATTGTAAAGAATAAATGGAGTTGCTAATCCTATTTGGGAAACCAGCAAAGGAGGAAGTATGAATAAAAGGATTCCTACAAAAAAGCCGCCTATTGTCATTGCAAAACCCAGCAAAAAGAAGTACAAAAAAATCCATATCCATTGATTGAGTGAGGCTGGCCATTTAAGCTCTTTGTCAAGAAAATATAAAAACTGCTTGGGGGTGAAAAATAACATATCTTCGGTGGAAATATCTACGATCGCCCTTTGGAACAACTGATCGGTGAATGGAATTTTTTTATTCGCGATCGTAGGTGGGTTAAACACATACTCACCAGCAAATCCGACACTATCATGGCCGGGACTATACGCTGGCATTAAGCCGTCGTCAATCTGCATTTCTGTGCTCATAGACAGTCCATAATTGACGATTCGCAACAATCGTGGTGGTTCAAAAGATTCGAGTTCCACGAAATTGCCTGCATCCAACCATGCTATTTCTTCTACTGTTAAATTTTGTCGAACGTTGTAGGGAAGTTGACGGGCGGCTTTTGCCATTGTTTTAGAATTTTGCACAGACATATCGCGATTTTCTAAGATTTGATGGGGAAAAATACCCAAATCAAAAATCCTGATATCTTGATTCGCAAACCAGTTTGGATTTGTTCGCAGTTGATTGGCTAAATCAAGGCCAGCAGGAGTCGCATCGTGCAGTACATAAACTTTCAAATCGGCATTGTGGCGCAGTATTTCCATCGCAGTGTCGAAGCTTTGGGGATAGCCATTGATACTGAGAATGGTACAGTTGTTTTCAGAATCGACGTTGTTGGCAATTAGAAATTGAGCGATTTCGTCACTCTGACAAATAATTGCACAGGTGCTATTTTCTGAATAGATGGTACCGGGCAAAGCATTTTGATAGGGATGAAGCAGGAGTTTTTCTAATGTGCCATTTACCATTTGCCAGCGTTCTAGCCATTCATCAACTTGTACTTCATTCGCTAAAAATTGTTCGCAGATTTCTGCTTGGCGACGTTTTTGTAAAAAACCGATTCCGTAGGAGGATAGCCCTAATAAAGTTGAGGTGATATACCAGGCAGAAGAGTTAATTATCATGCTGACTGGAATCCATGTTAGTAAAAAAGTTACCCCTAAAGCTTGGAGATTTTTAGCATTAACTATTCTACCGGAAATACCTAGTTCAGGAGATTGGCTATCTTTCACAATTTTCCCAATACAAGCAAGATTATAAATAGTCAACGGAATCAAAAATGTCAGACTCTGGTCAATATTGGGAAAATAGATGTTACTTAAAGCAGCCATAAAAAAACCACCCAATATTATCGGGAATAAGCTGATAGACAAGTAGGCCGGAATCCACAGCCATCTGTATTCTAGTAATGTGTTTTCTGATGTTGTTGGTATGGGAGATTGGAGTCGTTTGTGTATCAGATGTAAAAACTGCTTTGGCGTGAAGAATAACATATTCTGGCTGGAAATATCTTCGATCGCATCTTTGAACAGTCGATCGGTAACTAGCAACTTGTGATCCCTGGGGCTATTGGGTTCAAACACAAACTGATGGTTACAATTTCTACAGCGACCATTTCGCTTGGTGCGATTTATCAAAGAGCTGTTGGTGTTACACTTGACGCATTTCATGTCCATTTTTGTTACTCCTGGTTAATTTAATACATTGGTAGTCAGAAACCGGGTTTTTTCGATAATATTTGATGACAACCCAGATTCTGCTAAAAACCCGGTTTCTTGGTTGTGATGCAAGTATTCAGAATTTGGCTAACCGAAACTATCGGAAACAAACACATAGCCGCCGCCATACGCCGCACCACCGGCCAATATTAAGCCGTCGTTGCTCTGCGGATCTCCACTCTGAGCAAGTCCATAATTCACCACGCGCAACAACCGCTGCGGCGTAAAAGATTCCAATTCCACGAAATTGCCTGCATCCAGCCACGCTAGTTCTGCTGCTGTTAAACCTTGCCTCACAGCATCGGGTAATTGACGAGCGCTTTGTGCCATTGTTTGAGATTGCTGTACAAACATATCGCGGGTTTCCAAGATTTGACGGGGAGATATACCCAAATCAAAAATTGTGACGGCTTGATTTGCAAACCAGTCTGGATTAGTTCGTAGTTGATGCACTAAACCAACTCCAGCAGGGTTCGCATCGTGCAGCGCATATACTTTTAAATCGGCATTGCGTCGTAGCATTTCGATTACTGTGTCGAAGATGCTTTGAGGATAGCCGCTGATGCTGAGAATGGCGCAGTTGTTTTCAAAATGGATGTTGTTGGCAATCAGGAATTGGGCGATTTCGTCACTGTCGCAGATGATTGCGCGATCGAAACTGTAGGCGCTAACTTCGGGATCGATGCTGGCGGGTAAAGCTTCTTGGCGAGGTGCAGGGAGCAGTTTTTCTAATGTACCGTTTACTGTTTGCCAGCGTTGCAGCCACTCATCACTCTGCCCTTGATTGACTAGAAATATTTCACCAGTTATTTGTTGACGATTTTTTTGTGAAATGCTGAGCCAGTAGGAAAATAGTCCTAGTGCAGACGCTGCGATGTATCCTGGGAAATAATTAAATATCAAGCTTCCTGAAATGCCTGTTACTAAAATAATTATTCCTAAAGTTTGTAAATTTGTGGCATTAATTCTTCTGTTGCGAACACTTTGCTCGGTAGATTTGCTGTTCGCGAAAAATCCCCAAATCCAAGTAATATTGAAAACTGTCCACACTATCAAACCTCCCACAGCCTCAGAAAAGATAGAGCTAATGAATATACCACCAAAGATTAGAATGAAAAAGCTCTGAACTAAATATTCTAAAATCCACTTCCAGAGGTTAGATGAGGTGCGAGATTTAAGCCGTTTATCCATCAAATACAAAAACTGTTTGGGCGTGAAGAATAACATATTTTGGCTGGAAATATCTGCGATCGCATTCTTGAAAAATGGATCGGTGAATGCGACTTTTTTATCAGTGATAGTAGTGGGATCAAACACAAACGGATGGTTGCAATTCTTACAGCGGCCTGAGTTGATGGTACGATCGCGCAAATTGTTGTCGGTATTACACTGGACGCATTTCATTCCCATTTCGGTTACTCCTGATTAATTTAATGGATTTATATCGTTGGCGGTTGTTTCGGAATGATTTTACCGCAGAGGGCGCAGAGGGCACAGAGGAAGAGAAGAGAGATGAATAGTTCGGTTTAAAAGATTTGCCCGTTTAACAAGATAGAATAGTCTTCTCGCTGTCGAATTAATCGATCGCCCTTAGCGTCAATCAACACCTCAGCAGGGCGGGGGCGGTGCAGAAAATGCGACGACATCGCATAACCGTAAGCCCCGCTATCCAAAATGGCGATCGCATCTCCAATTTGCAGTTTCGGTAGCCAACAATTGCGCCCCAAATAATCCCGCGAATAAGTCGTGTTGCCACAAATATCGGTTTCATGTCGCGATACATCGTCGGTGTCCCAAGTTGCGATCGCCCGATAGCCTCCGTGTACCGCAGGCACTGATAGATTTGATACAGTGGTATCGACTCCGACTATTTGCCGCTCGCCCAACCACTTCACAGACACAACTTTTGCTAGCAAAATACCGCAACCTGCGATCGCGGATCGTCCCGGTTCAATCACCAACTCGATCGGGCGAGATAGCGCACTCAATCGTTGAGTAATCGCTGCCCCAAACTCCTCCCAGTCAAACACCGCACCGCCTCGATAGGGATAGCCAAAACCACCCCCAAAATCGAGAGTTCGCCAATCGGGTAACTGTTGGGCGATCGTAATTAGGCGATCGATTACTTGCGTAAAAGCACCAGTGGCATTTGTTCCCGTCCCCCGATAAAAATGCAGTCCAGTGATGCTAAAACCGTGCTGCTGCGCGATTTCGTTGGCTTTTTCAAATTCAGCGGGATTGAGTCCGATTCGGCTGTCTCCCGTCAATTCGGGTAAGTTGAGCCGCAGTCCAATTTCGGGACGGATGGATCGCGGTTGACTGCGCGAATATTCGCAAAAATCCTGGAGTTGCGACAGGCTATCGAAGTTGAATCGATCGATCTTCCATTCAATCAATTGCTGAATATCCGCCCGGTTGAGGTTACTGCCGGTGTAGACAATGCGATCGCCCGTAAAACCCGCTTTCAGTCCCAAAAAAACATCCCCCGGTGTATTCGCGTGCAGCCCCCAACCAGCTTGCTGAATCAGTTGCAACAGAGCAATATTGCCGTTGGTGACGGTGGCAAAATGAAACTGAACGTGCGGATAGTCGATCGATCGGGTAATGTGTTCTAGGGTTTGACAAAGGCGATCGGCTTGATACACATATAAGGGCGAACCATAGGTTGATAACAGTCGCTGGGCCATTGCTTCGGAGCACGGTGGCGAATGTATTTTGGTTTCATTTTTTAGCAAAGATTCAATCATAAGGAAGAAGGAAGAAGGAAGAAGGAAGAAGGAAGGAAGAAGGAAGAAGGAAGAAGGAAGAAGGAAGAAGGAAGAAGGAAGGAAGAAGGAAGAAGGAAGATTAAATCTCTCCCAAAAAGGCTTTTTTTAACAGGCAACAGGCAAGATGCCTGTTCCACAAGAATTATTGGAGATGTCTATTGTAAAATCGAGTAAATAGTAGTCAACAGTTAACAGTTAACAGTTAACAGTCAACAGTTAACAGTTAACAGTCAACTGTCAACTGTCTTCGATATTTCCAAATGCGCTGCCCGATCGCAGGTGGCAACCAAAAAATATGATCCAGCGATCGCCCAACCGGAATTTCGCCTAAAACTTCGGTTCGCCATGCCTGCCACATCAGCAGCAGCCAGAGATTGTTGCCAATGTATCGATCGCGCATGGCAACTCCGAGTTTTCCCGATAACATCGAGTCGGCTAAATGCGGTTGCCAGGATTTTTGCGATCGCAGTACATTCGGATTCAGCCGATCGCCGATCGCACTCCAAAACTCCCGGTAATACCACACCTTCAGTGGGACTCCCATCCCGCGTTTTTCCCGCCAGACAATTTCCGGTGGTAACCAACGTTCGGAGGCTTTTTTGAGGATGTATTTTTCGCACGCACCTTGCAGTAGCAGCTCGCCAGGGAGTTGAAACGTCCAGTCCGTGAGGTCGGGGTCGCAGAAGGGCGATCGCACCCACAAACCGCAAGCAAACCCCAATGTGGTTGCCCTCGGCTGGATGTTTTGTGCACCTTTGAGCATCAGCGAAGCCCGCCGCAGTTTGGCTAGCAGGGATGGACAGGTATCAGTACCGATCGCATCTTGGAGGTAAATGCTTAAATCGTGGGATTGAGTGCGATCGAGCATTTCGGGCGAAAAAATCTGTTTTTCATAACCATAAAATCGCTGAAATGTCCGCAAATACTGTTGTTCAAAGGTTTCTTTGCCGGCTGGATGTTCTGCACTGTAAACTCCGTTAGCAATCAAGGGTTTGTTCGTCCATCCGGCAAATAGCTGATCGCCGTTTTCGCCATTGAATACGACTCGCACGTCTTGCGCCGCCGCCTGTTTGAGCAAAAACAGCGGGGCTGTTGTGCCGTCTCCGTAGGGTGAATCGAGGGCTTTGGCGGTTGGCCCGATCGCGCGCAAGATCGCATCGCCCGTCGCCGCCACTCGGATCAGCGGAATCCCGAAAAAGTCGGCAACCTGTTGCGCGTAGGGCAATTCGGAATAGGCTTCGACACCAAAATCGAGGGCATAGGCGCGGACTTTTAGGCCTGCTTTGACTAGCAGCGCTGTCACTAGGGAAGAATCGATGCCACCGGAGAGCAAAACGCCCACGGGTTCGTCGATCGGCAAATCTGCCACATGTCGATCGATCGCCTGTTGTAACAGCGTTTGCAATTGTGCGATCGCCTCGTCTTCACTCCGCAGTAATTGCGGCGCTTCTTGCCAAGCTGATTTGAGCGATCTCACTTTCGGCTGAGACTTAACATCCGCTAATTGCCACACGATCTCGGTTCCGGCTGCTACGGATGCAATTTGCTCGATCGCAGTTAACGGCGTTGGTATATATGAAAAACAAGCATAACTGTGTAGGGCGATCGGACTAATTTCAGGGGAATCAATCAGCGGTAGCAGCAATTGCATTTGAGTCGAAAACCAAATCGTTTCTGCCAACTGAATCCAGTAAAGCGGCACACGCCCAAACGGATCGCGCCCCAGCCGTAGCTGTCCCGTTTCCACTCCAGCCCAAGCATCTCCCGGAAAATCCGTCGGTTGAAATCGCCCGCAAGCATTTAGCGTCACTGTGTCAGCCGCGAGGATTGACGCAGAGGCGATCGCCCATTCTGACAATTTGCCCGATCGGATGGAGTAATTACGCACTAAACGGCTAAGCGTTTTTGTGCGTGAAGCGAAGCTATCCCGTAGGGAATCGGCTTGTCCCCAATAGCCGATGAAATGTGCAGGTTTCTCGATCGCACCCATATCTATTTCACCACGAAAGGTTCACTGCCGATCGCGCGCCCATCCAAGGACATCCGAACCTCCCAGTTTCCCGGCGGGGAAGCAGATCCGAGGTCATAAAAACAGTTAGTATTCCAAACCGCAGTATCGATCGTGCGAGTCTGATACTTGTTCTGATGAACAATTTGACCACCGGGATTAGTCCAGTCGCATTGCAGAGACAACTGATTGCCGATCGGAGCATTTTTCAACGTCACCTGGTAGTAGATGCGGGGGTTGATTTGACGATTGACTTGAGTCAGACTATCACCACCCTTTTTAGATAGCGAAATCCTGTCTTCTGTTGACGCAACTTGAGCATTTTGCTGCTGCCGATTTTGCCCGAATAGAATGCCGATCGCGATCGCCGAAATCACAACTGCTGTCGAAGCGATCGCAATCCAACGGTTGCGTCGCTGCTGTTTTTCCAGGGCTTCGCGGCGGTGCATTTGGGCGATCGCATCTTCCAGAAGTTCATCAGGCAAATTCAACTCCCGTAAAATTTCTCTTACCTGATCAGTCCCCAATTCTAACTCGCGCTGGTTCGATAACTTATCGATTTCAGCGACAACCTGTGCTAACTGAACTTGAGTAAGTCGAGTTTCCATAGAGTTTTCCCCAGTAAAAATTAGATATATAAATCACCCCTCTCATCTCTTCCTCTGCGCCCTCTGCGCTCTCTGTGGTTAAATTATCCATATTATTCAATAAATAGCTCTCAAAGTCAATTCATAAAAATCATAACTTTAACATCATAAAAATCATATTTATATAAAATCCAGACTAGCAAATTCCTCTACCTTCTGAAAATCAATTAAATCCAACTTTCCTAAATCCAGTTTTTCCTGTTGGCGATTCAACCAAATTGCTTTTAAACCAGCAGTTTTTGCACCGCAATAATCAGCCTTAAAACTGTCGCCGATATGCAACACATTTTCAGCAAGGCAATTATGTTTCTGCAAAGCAACAGTGAAAATTTGAGACTGTGGTTTTGCGGCACCAACTTCAGTAGAAATTGTGACTGATGTGAAATATTCTGCTAAATTGAGTGCTTTTAATACTGGATAAAGTCGCGAATCAAAATTCGAGACTACGGCTAATTCAATACCTTGTTTTTGCCACCTATTTAATGCCGGCAATACGTCGGGATAGACAAACCAAGGTGCGGCGGTGGCAAAATGAGCGTAGAGTTCCGCAAAGAATTTTGGAAAGTCCGAAAATTGATTGAAAACGCCTGCTATTTGGAATGCTTTTGCACTAACTGTCAGCCACCATTCAAATTCTAATTGGGGAATTTTTGCTGCTTCGATTCCTGGAAATGCCATCGGACTTGCTGAGGCGAAGCTTTGAAAAAATGCTGCATTTAAGTCTTCGCTTTTAACTGCAACTCCAAAATTTTTGGCTAATTTTTGGTACACTTCGCCGACGCTGCCGCGAACGTCAAATAGTGTACCGGCGGCATCTAAAAAAATTACTTTGGTCATTGGTTAGAAGAAGGAAGTTCGGTAAAGAAGCAGTACGGGATGTAACGGATGTAACGTAATAGGATTAAGAAGAAGACCGGGCGAATGGAATTCGCGTCTACACAAACAAAACCTGCCTCCGCAGGTTGAAGAACAAGACCGGGCGAATGGAATTCGCGTCTATACAAACAAAACCTGCCTCCGCAGGTTGAAGAATAAGAATCAGATCGGGCGAATGGAATTAAGTTATTTTTTTTAGTCCGCGGAGGCGGACATCGTTTGTATAGACGCGAATTCTATTCGCCGTCTTATCTTTTCAACAAATCCTGAATCGGTTTGCTAATCCAATTAAAACCAACTTTTAGTTGATGGTCAAATGTTGGCATCCGATAGAGATATGCTAAGCGGCGAGCAATATGTGCTAATTGTCCATCAAGTTTAATTCCTAAACCAGAAAGAGTAGCATTGTCAATGCCCAATGTCATCATTTCTCCTAGTGCCTGATAGCGGAAAGGCAACAAAGACCGATCGCTCAACGAAGCCCAAATGTTCCACGCGGTATAATCCGCTTGCTGGAAGGCTGTTTGGGCGGTGGCGGGGACTTTTTGACCGATCGCATCGTGACATTCGGCTATGTCTCCGAGGGCAAATATGTCTGGATGGTCGATAATTTGCAATGTGGGAGTAGTAATTAATTGACCGCGCTGGTTTTGTTTGAGCGGGAGCGATCGCAATGCTTGACTAACTTGCGTTCCTACAGTCCACAATACTATGTCTACGGGTAGAACATCTAATTGTCCTTTGTATGTTAAAGATATTGTGTCCGATTCGATCGCCTCTACTGCGGTTTCTAGGTCGATCCAGACTTTTCGTTTTTCTAAGGCTTTGTTGGCGGCTTCGCGGTTAAACTCCGGTGATGTCCGCAATATCGTGTCGCCTTGCTCGATTAACCGCACGCGACCTTTGTCTCCGAGCCGATCGGCTAATTTACAAGCTAATTCTACTCCCGAATAACCCGCGCCGACGATCGCAATCCGAATTTTGTCAGTATTGCTGGCTTCTAAAAATCGCAGTCTTTCTTCTAAACGGTAAGCGTCGTCGAGGCTGCGGAACGAGTAAGCATATTCAAGGGCACCTTTAACCATATCTAGCGGGGTTTCGCCGCCTAAAGCTAAAACGAGTCGATCGCACGGAATTTCTGGCCCATCCTGTAATTGCACTCGCTTTGCTTCTACATCGATGCCGGAAACAGTGCCTTGACAAAAGCGTACACCTGTGTTTTGCAAAACTTCGGCAAACGGGGGAGCAATTTCCCAAGTTTGGAGCTCGCCTGTCAGGAGCTCGTACAGCAGGGGAACGAACAGGAATCGATCGCGGCGATCGACTAGGACGATTTCGGGTTTTTCGGCTTTGGAGAAGGGTAACTGACTCAAGCGCAGGGCTGTGTAGAGTCCGCCGAAGCCTCCGCCGAGAATGCAAATCCGTTGTGGTTGAGTCATAGTGTTTGGTTTGAGGGGCGATCGGTTTTTGGCAAGTGCTCTCATTGTAACGAAACGAGGCGGGTACTACAAAGTCTCCCGATTAGCCGCCATCCAATTTCCTGAATGTTCAAACAACTAATTTTGTACTATATTAATTAATAGCCAATTATTTCCTTTCATTAAATTCACTTTTGATAACGCATCTACTCTAACACTTGCCCCACACTCACAAGTGAAACAATATGCAAATTTCCTCCCAGTCTTCTCAACTTAAGAACGATGACACCGATCGCGAAGATGGGTCATCCTTTTTGTTAAGCAGCGAAAAATTATATCAAACTTTAGTAGCAAATATTCCCGGTGCTGTCTACCGCTGTAGTTGCGACTTCGACGATCCCCAAGGTTTTGTCAAATGGACGATCGGGTTCATGAGCGAGGCTATTCAAGAAATATCTGGCTATCCTTCCTCAGATTTTATCAACGATCGAGTCCGGTCTTTTGCCAGCATTATTCATCCTGAAGATCGATCGAGAGTGGAAGAGACTGTCAGCAAAAGCATAGCAGCAAAATGGCCGTACATCCTAGAATATCGCATTGTTCGAGCTGACGGTAGGATTTGCTGGGTTTACGAAAAAGGTCAAGCGGTTGGCGGCCAGCCGGAGGAGAGACAAGGAGATTTATTGAGTGCTGTAGTCTCGGTTTCACCCATATCTAGTTCTCAGTCAGAAGCCATATATCTCCACGGGGTGATTTTGGATATTACCGATCGCAAGCAAGCGCAGTCAGATTTGCGAAATACTCAAGAATTTTTGAATGCGGTACTGCAAAATCTGCCAATTAGCGTCTTCATAAAAGATGCTGTGGATCAAAGATTTATTTATTGGAATCATGCTAGCGAAGAATTGTTGGGTTATTCCAGCGATCAAGTGATCGGAAATAATGCTGCTGACTTGTTTGAGCCAAAGCAGGCTAATTATTTTCAAGCACAAGACTTGGAAGTATTCGCAACTAGAAAATGTGTCGATACGCCCGAAGAAACCATTCAACTTCCGCACCGAGGAAAGCGGATTTTGCACACAAAAAAAGTTCCTTTATTTGACGAATTAGGCGCGCCTAAATACCTTGTAGGTATTGCTCAAGATATTACCGATCGCCAAAGACTTGAAACAGAGTTGTCACGCTTGGCTTTAGTCGCCCAAAAAACCCAAAATGGTGTATTTATTACTGATGCTGAAGGCTGCATTGAGTGGGTGAATGAAGCATTTACTCAGATTAGCGGTTACTCCATCGCAGAAATCCAGGGCCAAAAACCGGGTGATGTCTTACAAGGTGTCCAAACAGATCCGCTAACTATTGCTCAAATGCGATCGGCATTAGCAACAAGACAACCGTTCGATCAGGAAATTTACAATTATACTAAGGATGGAAAAGGTTATTGGGTAGCACTTTCGATCGCACCGATTTATCAAAAAAATGGCGAACTCGAAGGTTTTATTGCGGTTCAAACTGATATTACCGATCGCAAGCAGACAGAAGCAGAACTCAGGGAGAGAGAAAGTTATTACCGCTGCATTGTCGAGACAGCCTCCGAAGGCGTCTGGATGTTTGATAGCGAAAGCAAAACGACTTTTGCTAACTCTCGGATGGCCGAAATGCTGGGGTATACTGTTGATAAAATCCTAGGGCGATCGCTATTTGAGTTTATCGACGGCGACTCTAGGGAAATAGCTAAAAGTTATGTGGAGCGCCGCAGACAAGGCATTCGCGAACGCCACGATTTTAAGTTTACTCGCTCTGACGGTTCTCACTTGTGGGCGATCGTCTCAGCAACGCCCATGTTTGATAGCGAGGGCGAGTTTTCCGGGGTTTTACGGATGATTACCGATATTAGCGATCGCAAACAAGCAGAAGCCGAATTACGGCAAACTCTCCAAGAATTGGAATTTGAAAAATTTGCCTTGGATCAATCTGCGATCGTTTCAACAACCAACCAATTCGGCATCATCAGTTACGTCAACGATCAATTTTGCGAAATCTTGAAATACGATCGAGCAGAATTGATTGGCAAAACCCACAAAATTGTCAATTCTGGTTATCACGCCCCAGAATTTTTTCAGCAACTTTGGTCAACAATCACTCAAGGTAATGTATGGCGGGGAGAAATCAAAAATCAAGCTAAAGACGGCACATTTTTCTGGTTGGATACTACGATCGTACCATTCTTAAATTCTCAAGGAGAACCCCATCAATATGTAGCAATACGCAAAGATATTACCGATCGCAAACAAGCCGAAGAAACAGTACGACTGTCAGAAAGTCAATTGAGAACTAAAAATCAAGAATTGGCAAAAGCCCTGCGGGACGTGCATAAAACTCAAAGCATGATGGTTCAAAATGAAAAAATGGTAAGTTTGGGGCAGTTAGTAGCTGGCGTCGCTCACGAAATCAACAATCCAGTCAGCTTTATTTACGGCAACGTCATGCACGCTGACGATTACTTTCAAGACTTGCTAAAAATGCTGCAACTTTACCAGCGGGAATATCCGCAACCTACAGCAGCAATTCAAGCAGAGATAGATGAAATAGATTTAAATTTCATGCTCAAAGATTTGCCTAAATTGTTAAAATCAATGAAAATGGGAGCAGAAAGAATTCGCCAGATTGTGCTGTCGCTGAAGAATTTCTCGCGCTTGGACGAAGCGGAACAAAAACAGGTGGATATTCACGAAGGGATTGACAGCACTTTGTTGATTTTGCAGCATCGGTTGAAAGAAACGGCTGGACATCCTAAAATTGTGCTGCTCAAAGAGTTCGGAAATTTGCCGCGCGTCCAGTGTTATGCTGGACAGTTAAATCAGGTATTTATGAATATTATTGGCAATGCCATTGATGCCCTGGAAGAAGCAATGGAGACTGGAAACTGGGCTAACAATGAACTATCGCCGATTCCTTATTGCCCTTCGCCGACGCTGCGGATTTGTACAGAGGTAAAGTACGAAGAAGATGCTTCGATCCAAACAGAAAATATTGTTTATAATAAGTCTAGTGAGAATCCAACTCACATTGTGATTCGGATTGCTGACAACGGCCCAGGGATTCCAGCAGAAGTGCACCAAAGGCTATTTGACCCGTTTTTTACCACGAAAGAACCGGGGAAAGGTACTGGTTTGGGGCTGTCGATTAGCTATCAAATTGTGGTAGATAAACACGGCGGACAGCTTCATTGCAATTCAGCGCCGGGCCAAGGAACGGAATTTGCGATCGAGATTCCGATCGGCAATAGTCAGTAGTTATTGGTTATTTGTTATTAGTTATTGGTTATTGGTTATTGGTTATTGGTTATTTGTTATTGGTTATTTGTTATTGGTTATTTGTTATTTGTTATTGGTTATTCGTTATTGGTTATTGACCACGAATTCCCAATGCCCTGTTTGGCCAATTCCCAATGCCCAATTCCCCATTGCCCATTCCCCATTCCTAATGAATTATAAAGTAATTTACGACGGCAATTGTAATCTCTGCGTCACCTTGGTGCAGCTACTCGAAACCTTAGATCAAGGCAACCGATTTGAGTATATTTCCATGCAAGATTTAGAAGAATTAGAGCGATTTGGAATAACTGCTGAAGACTGCGAAATGGGCATGATTTTAATCGACTCTAACACCCCAGAACAGCGTTGGCAAGGTAGCGATGCAGCCGAAGAAATCGGGCGGATATTACCTGTTGGCGAGGTGTTTGTGGCTGCTTACCGGGCGATGCCGGGGATGAAGTGGATGGGCGATCGCGTTTACGAACAAGTCCGCGACAACCGCTATACTTTATTTGGCAAGCGATCGACAACTTACAAATCGGTTTATGCAGTGGGCTGTCGGGCGATCGACAATTGCGACAATAGTAAGGACTAAAGTCCTCACTACGAACCTGTTTGTAGTAAGGACTTTAGTCCTCAAAAAGACTGATTAAACAAATCAAAAATCTGCTGACAAAAGTGTTTGAGCTTTTGCGCCGACTCCGCCGCAGGTTCAGTTTTGCCAAGAAAATTCCAATTTTCCACAGTCGAAAACTGCCACTGCTGACCTGTATGATCGTAACCAGCGGCCTCAACTCCGATCGCCCGCCGAGATCCTTCGACCGGATCTTGGTAAAATCGGATTTGAATCAAGATACTGCGGCTTTGTAACAAGCGACTTCTACCGGGAAAATGGAAGCCAATGTCGATCGACTCTGGATCAACAAGTTCCCTAGTATCCTGATCATTCATCCAAGGTTTCAAATCAACTTTCGCATCCGGGAATTCCGACTTAAATAAATTAACAACCGCAGCAATTTTGCTGGCAACTTCTATATTTCTGGCTTGTTCGGCAGCATTCACTGGCAAAACTCCTATCAAATACATTTATTACATTTAGCTAACAATGTAACTGTATATTGCCGAATATAAACCAATACGGTTCACTTAAGATTGTCATTGCGAGGAACGAAGCAATCGCAGTGTTTATTTTTCATAGTTTTTTACCGCCTGGATCGTCTTAAGTGAACCGTATTGGAATATAAACTGTGAACAGCGGACTTTTTCAGAGATAATTAGACATTGACAAATTTTCAAATATGTGTTAATCACTCTTAGTCTGCGCAGGCAGACTGCGTTCGTGTAGACGCGGTTCCACCCGCGGAGTCCGGTTTAAAAAACTTCGTTCGTGTAGACGCGGTTTCAACCGCCGAGTCCGGTTTAAAAAACACGCCGAGTCCCTTAATTCAAAGG
>JAJAYT010000318.1 GCA_026786085.1 Microcoleus sp. CAN_BIN18
GAAGAAGGGCAATTCATGAATTGCCCCTACATTGAATCCGGACGATGGATTTAAATCGGATTAGTTGGAAACCATTCGGTAGGGGCAATTCATGAATTGCCCTGACTCTTGTGAAAGTCGGGGTAATTGTCGCTAACCTATAAATATAACTTTGGGTAGATGTGCCGATGAGTTGGTTAGGTAGAGAACTAGAAAATTGCGATATTGAAGAGTCTTCCGCTCTAGACAATAAGGTCACTGTTCAAGGGCGGAAAACAGGTTATCCGCGCCCCCAATTGCGCCGCAGCAACTGGATTTGTCTAAACGGTGAGTGGAGGTTTGCTTATGATGACGAGGGACGCTGCGTGCAGCCGATCGACATTACCGACTGGACTCACACTATAGAAGTGCCATTTGTTCCCGAATCGGCAAAAAGCGGGATCGGCGACACGAATTTTCACGCCAACTGCTGGTACGATCGCGAATTTGACGTACCCCACACAGAAGGCAGAGTTCTCCTCCACTTCGGCGCCGTAGACTACCGCGCCCGCGTCTGGGTAAACGGTCAGTTTGTCATCGAACACGAAGGCGGACACACTCCTTTCACCGCAGACATTACAGCAGTTATTAACCCCATAGGCCCACAGCGGGTGACAGTCTGGGCCCAGGACGACCCCCAAGATTTGGCAAAACCGCGCGGGAAGCAAGATTGGCAAGTGCAACCGCACAGTATTTGGTATCCGCGCACGACTGGCATTTGGCAGACTGTGTGGGTAGAATTGGTGCCTGACACTTATATCGATCGCATCCGCTGGACTCCGCAGTTTGAACGCTGGGAAATCGGTTTTGAGGCGTTTGTGGCGGGCGATCGCCAGTCGGGGATTCAAATTAAAGTTAAACTGTCGATCGGCTGTTTGCTGCTGGTTAACGACACCTACGAAGTTATCAACAGCGAAATCCACCGCCGCATCGCCCTTTCAGATCCGGGGATCGACGACTACCGCAACGAACTGCTGTGGAGTCCCGAAAAACCGACATTAATTAACGCACAAGTGGAGTTGTGGGCAGATGGCAAACTGCTAGACGAGATTAAATCCTACACCGCAATGCGGACTGTCAGCATCCAGCGCGATCGCTTCATGCTGAACGGCCGCCCCTACTACCTGAGACTGGTGCTCGACCAAGGTTATTGGCCCGACACCCTGATGACGGCCCCCTCCGACGAAGCCTTGCGCCGCGATGTCGAATTAGTCAAAGCAATGGGTTTCAACGGCGTTCGCAAACACCAAAAAATCGAAGATCCGCGATTTTTGTATTGGGCCGACGTGTTGGGGCTGTTAGTTTGGGAAGAAATGCCCAGCGCCTACCGCTTCACTCCCAAGGCCGTTGACAGGCTGACGCGGGAGTGGACGGAAGCGATCGACCGCGACGCCAGCCATCCCTGTATCGTAGTCTGGGTGCCGTTCAACGAATCCTGGGGAGTTCCCAATTTAGTCGAAGCGCCCGCCCACCGCCACTACGTGCAAGCGCTGTATTTCTTGACAAAAACCCTCGATCCGACTCGCCCGGTAATTAGCAACGACGGCTGGGAAAGCACAGATACTGACATCCTGGCGATTCACGACTACGATAACAACCCGCAAACTCTGGCCAAACGCTACGGGCCCGAAGTCCAGCTAGTGGATTTGTTCGATCGCGGGCGTCCGGGAGGGCGAGTCCTCACCCTCGACGGCCACCCGCACCAAGGACAGCCGGTGATGCTGACGGAATTCGGCGGTATAGCCTGCGCCGATCGCGAAAACCCCGATTTTCACAGAGTTTGGGGCTACGTGCGCGCGTCGGACACGCAGGAACTGCAAAAGCGCTATACGGCGCTGTTGCAGGTGGTAAACCGAGTGGAAATGTTCAGCGGATTTTGTTACACGCAGTTGACTGATACTTTCCAAGAAGCTAATGGTTTGCTGTATGCCGATCGCACTCCTAAGTTTCCCCTGAGTGCGATCGCGGCGGCAACTCTCGGCTGGGATATTCCCGAAAGTTCGCCGGAATCTGTCACTCAGTGCTAATTGGGAATTGGGAATGGGCCAAACAGGGCATTGGCAAAACAGGGCATCGGTTATTAGTTATTAGTTATTAGTTGACAATTCCCAATAACCAATAACCAATAACCAATAACCAATAACCAATAACCAATAACCAATAACCAGCAATGTTTCAAAGTTTTTTCATGGGCGGTTTTGAATGTTCCACGCACAAATTGCGATCGGGAAAACGCCTCGATGTCACAGCCGCCACCGGCCACGATAAATTCGCAGTCGCCGACTACCAGCGCTTGCAGCAGCAAGGCATTTACACAGTCCGCGAAGGCCTGCGCTGGCACTTAATCGAACAGTCCCCGGAACAATACGATTTTTCCAGCGCCCTGCCAATAATTCGCGCCGCCCGCGATACAAAAATGCAGGTAATTTGGGATTTGTTTCACTACGGCTGGCCGGACGATATTGATATTTTCAGTTCCGAATTTGTGTCCAGATTTGCCAAGATGGTGCGCGCTTTTATGCAAGTCCTGACTGACGAAACCGACCAAACACCTTTCGTGACACCTGTCAATGAAATTTCATTTATTGCCTGGGGCGGCGGCGATGTCGCCTACATCAATCCCTTTGCTAGAGGGCGGGGAGACGAACTCAAAATTCAGTTAGTCAAAGCTGCGATCGCAGGGATAGAATCAGTTTGGGAAGTCAATCCCAGCACCCGCATCGTTCAGATTGACCCGGTAATTAACATTATTGCCGATCCTGACAAACCCGAGGATCGAGATGTTGCAGAAGGTTATCGCTTATCTCAATATCAAGCATGGGATATGTTGGCGGGACGCTTTCGCCCGGAAATTGGCGGCAAGGAAAAATATCTCGATATTATTGGGGTGAATTATTACGATCGCAATCAGTGGATTCACAACGAACACCCGATGAAATACACCGATCGGCTGTACCGCCCGTTTAGCGAGATGCTGCAAGAATTGTTCGATCGCTACGGTCGCCCCTTATTTGTCGCAGAAACAGGCACTGAAGACGATTTTAGACCTGTCTGGTTTAATTATGTGTGCGCTGAGGTAGCGGCGGCGCTGAAAGCAGGAGTTCCGGTAGAGGGAGTCTGTTTGTATCCGATCGTCAACCATCCGGGTTGGGACGATGACAGACACTGTTACAATGGTTTGTGGGATTATTGCAATGAATCGGGCGATCGGGAAATTTATCAGCCTTTGGCGGACGAATTGCAGTATCAAAGACAGCAGATTCAACCGTTGCTGAAGCCAAAAAACTCACAACTTTAAGACTTGGGTTCTAACCATAATATAGGGTGTGCACTGCGCACCTTATCAGAAAACTGGGTTGAAAACCCCGTCCTTATAGGACGGCTTTAATTGTAAAACTTTGTGGCACTTGCGAGCTATCTTGTACCAAGTAGGCTAGCCTAAAGTAGGAGGTAAAGTCATGCTAGTTTTTGAGTTCAAGACTTACGGAAAATCAAGTCAGTTCACAGCGGTAGATGAAGCAATTCGTACGGCCCAATTTGTCAGAAATAGCTGTTTACGCTTTTGGATGGACAACCAGAAAGTGGATAAGTACGATTTAAACAAGTATTGCGCTGTATTAGCTGGTGACTTTCCGTTTGCTTCGGAACTCAACTCTCAAGCAAGACAAGCCAGTGCGGAAAGAACTTGGTCTGCTATCTCCCGATTCTACGACAACTGCAAAAATGGAACTCCTGGCAAAAAAGGATATCCACAATTCCAGAAAGACTGTCGCTCTGTTGAGTATAAATCAACTGGATGGAAATTGGCTGCGGATCGAAAATCAATCAAATTTACCGACAAGAAAGGAATTGGTAAATTAAAGCTAAAAGGAACGCGCGACTTACACTTTTACCAAATCAACCAAATAAAACGGGTAAGGCTGGTGAAACGTGCAGACGGTGTATACGTTCAATTTTGCATTGATGTTGACCAGAAGTGTTGAATGCTTATTAAGAGGATTCTAAAAATAGATACACGAATCCTATCAACTGCTGATTTTAGCAATTAAATACGATTTCCTTAAACCAGTGAATATAGCTGATTTTCTCACACATAA
>JAJAYT010000319.1 GCA_026786085.1 Microcoleus sp. CAN_BIN18
AGACTGTGTAGGTTGCAAGCGTTGCGAAACTGCTTGTCCTACCGATTTTCTGAGCATCCGGGTTTACCTGGGAGCCGAAACTACTCGCAGTATGGGTCTAGCTTACTAAATATCGATCGAATGGTCGATCGAATTACGGGCACAAGAGAGGGGGCGATTAAATTGCCCCCTCTCTTTTTGTCGCGGAATCTGCATTCTGCGGCCGGAAGAAGGTAGTGCCATTTTAGATTTTAGATTTTAGATTTTAGATTGGGAATGACTGATGAGTATCATGGTTTGGATCTTTCCTACAGTTGCATTCTTTTTTGAAACTGGTATAACAAGGATAAAAAAGGATAAAACTTGAGTTTTATTTCGTGAGCTAAGCAGGAGCAGTACCTTAAATGTGCGGAATCGTTGGCTATATCGGCACGCAAGCAGCAAGCGAGATTTTGCTAGCAGGATTGGAGAAACTAGAATACCGGGGCTACGATTCAGCGGGCCTCGCTACCATCTCCGAAGGAGAAATTACCTGCATCCGAGCCAAGGGCAAATTGCACAACCTCCGGGAAAAGCTAGCAGAGATAGACTCGCCCGCTCCCATCGGCATCGGACACACCCGCTGGGCAACTCACGGCAAACCAGAGGAATATAACGCTCATCCTCATCTGGATAATAGCGGGCGAATTGCCGTAGTTCAAAATGGAATTGTCGAAAATTATCGCGAGTTGCGCGAAGAATTGAAAGCGAAGGGACATAAATTTGTCTCGGATACGGATACAGAAGTTATTCCTCACTTAATCGCTGAATTTTTTAAAGAAGAAAGAAGGAAGAAGGAAGAAGGAAGAAGGAAGAAGGAAGAAGGAAAAGATCAAACAGCCGATGAACTTGCAGATTTGTCGTTTTTGGAAGTGGTTTCCAAGGCGGTAAATCGGTTAGAAGGAGCTTTTGCGATCGCCGTTATCTGTGCAGATTTTCCTGATGAACTAATTGTCGCCAGACAGCAAGCTCCTTTGGTGATTGGCTTTGGTGCCGGCGAATTTTTCTGCGCTTCCGACACGCCAGCCTTAATCTCTCACACCCGTGCTGTTTTGTCTCTAGAAAATGGCGAATTGGCAAGGCTAACTCCGATGGGAGTTGAAGTTTATAGCTTTGCAGGGGAAAGGCTCAAAAAAAGCCCGCGCATCCTTGGTTGGAGTCCGGTTTTAGTCGAAAAACAAGGCTTCAAACACTTCATGCACAAGGAGATTTACGAACAGCCAGCCGTAGTCCGAGCTTGTTTGGATGCTTATTTAGACAGCGATTGGCAGCCAGACAATCCGCGTTCTCCCATCAATCTCAACTTGCCCAAGGAACTTTGCGCTGATGTCGAACAAATTTCAATTCTCGCCTGCGGAACGAGTTGGCACGCCTCGCTAATTGGCAAATATTTGTTGGAACAGTTAGCTAATATTCCTACTGCGGTGCAGTATGCTTCTGAGTACCGCTACGCGCCCGCACCGCTGACAGCAAATACTTTAATTATTGGGGTAACTCAGTCGGGAGAAACGGCGGACACTCTGGCTGCTTTGGGGATGGAACAGCAGCGCCGCGCGGGTTTTACCGATAAATTTCGATCGCGAATGTTGGGCATTACTAACAGGACTGAAAGCTCGATCGCCCACATGATGCCGCACGTCATAAATACCCACGCCGGTATAGAAATCGGCGTGGCTGCAACTAAGACTTTTGTCTCTCAGTTGATGGCTTTCTATTTCTTAGCTTTGGATTTGGCGCACCAGCGACAAACAATAAGCACCGAGAGATTGGCAGAAGTTATTGCTGGTTTGCGCCAGTTACCAGCGGAAATTGAGAAGTTTTTGGAGATTCAAGAACAGTATGTCGAGGAATTGTCCCACCAGTTTACTGAAACCCAAGATTTTATCTTTTTGGGGCGGGGAATTAACTTTCCGATTGCTTTGGAAGGGGCGCTGAAACTGAAGGAAATCAGCTACATTCACGCTGAAGGATATCCCGCTGGAGAGATGAAACATGGCCCGATCGCCCTTTTGGATGCTAAAGTGCCTGTAGTGGCGATCGCCATGCCCGGAAGCGTCTACGAAAAAGTGCTTTCCAACGCCCAAGAAGCCAAGGCCCGCGACGCTCGTTTAATTGGCGTTACGCCGAAGCACGGCCCGGCGGAAGCTGATATTTTTGACCACGTTTTGCCGGTGCCTTTGGTGGATGAATTATTGTCGCCGATTGTGACAGTGATTCCGCTGCAATTGTTGGCTTATCATATTGCGGCGCGCCGAGGTTTGGATGTGGATCAGCCGCGCAATTTGGCGAAGTCGGTGACGGTGGAGTAAGGTTTTGTAGGGTGCGTTAGTTAGGATGATTTTCGCTCGTGTGCGATCGCCCGATCGCTGACGCACCCTACAGATAAAACGGCTGATTGTCGATCGCACACACCCCAAATTGCCGCCAACAGCAACCAACTTATCGTATTGACTCGGAAATCAAACAGTGTCACATCTACAGTGTTAAACAGCGTACAAGCGGCGAAGGCTAATAGATAACTGAAGAAAATTAGGCGATCGGTCGCCCTTACATCTTGACAAATTCTCTGATTTGTGCTATGAATTATTGAATTTTGATTGAACACTAAAGCATTTTCCGCTACTTCCTCTGTTGCTATTTCCTCCTGTTTAATATCCGCAGGAAACAGCGGCCAATTCGCCAACAGCAAAACACCCCTAGCCAAAACCCAACCAACTAAACCAAACAACAAAAGCGTTGCCGGTAATCCCGTTTCCGCAGCCAACATTAGCATCAAACTATGAGGATGACCAAGCCATTGTTGCATCTGAGCTTGATAAAGAGGCGTAAAATTTCGCAATCCCCAACCAGTCCAAGGACGCTGCTGAGCCATCGACCAAGCAAATTCCCACTGAGTAGTTCTCAAAGTAGCTATCGGTCGATTTGGAAACATCTCATCGGTGAGTCTCGCCCAGAAAAAAGCCGGGATAATTCCTCGTAAAGATTGCCGCAGCGGTTCCGGGCCAAACGCCGACAAAAACACTGCACCAACCGCACTAAACACCGCAGCTAATATTTTTTGATAACCCGCATAAAATGCAAAAGCCAAAACTGCTAAAACTGCCAATCCCCAAGCATTCCGAGAATTAGTAAAAATCAAAGCAACAGCATTTCCCACCACAGCCAAACTTAGAAATAGGAATCGGTAATTGGGAATCGGAAATTGCGCATCGGTAATTGGGAATTGGGAATCGGTAATTGGGAATTGATTAATTGTTTCCTTCTTCCCTCGAACCTCCGAAATTAATCCGTTAAATCCGTTAAATATGTTACACAATCCGTTGCCGAACTTCCTTCTTCCCTCTTTTTTCTTCCTGGCAACTGATGACTGACAACTGCCAACTGACAACTGACAACTGACTTCTTCCATCCACAATCCCAGACTTAAAATAAAAGCAATTGTCAGATAGCAAGCTAAAATATTAGCGTACATAAATACAGAAGCCATGCGGCCTGGGGGATTGCCTTTCGGTTCTAGTACCCAGCCAAAAACAGGCTGCAATAAATCGATGCCACTCCAACCTAAAAATTGCTGTCCCAAACCCAAAATTATCACGGGAATTGCACCAATTACTATTATCCAAGACAATTGTCGTAACTGAGCCGGAGTTTGAATTAAACTGCTGAAAGTGGCAAACAATATAAAAAATGGCAAGAAATTGCACAACCCTAAAACAGCCTCGATGCGGTAGTTGGCAAAAACCGCAGTGATGACTAGCAGTGCGCTCAGAATTGCGAATCCTCGATTCAGCGGGCGGCGGCTGATTTGGCGAAACTTTTGCTTGCAAGTGCCTGCCAATCCCAGGAATATTCCTAAAGCCCCCAAAATGGGAATTATTGGAAAAATGAGTATCCCTACTTGAGCACAATTCCAAGGGATTTGCAGGCTGCGATCGGGATGTTTTTGAAGGCGAGACTTGAGATTTTCAAGTGCCTGTTTAGTAGCTAATCTCAACCTATTTTTGATATTCACCCAAACTCCCAATTCTTCAATTCTTCAATCCTTCAATCCTTCAATTCTTCAATCCCAAATCCCAAATCGTCATGCTAGTTCCCAAGCACATTCCGATCGCGTTAATCGAATTTGAGCCAAGGCAAAAATGGTCGGGATAATGCGCCCGTAGTTCGTAGAAATCGATCGCCAACCCAAATCCGCTAAAAACCAAGTCCACATCACCGGGCCGAGCAACGAAAACACGCTCCGCGTCGCACCATAACGAGCCGCACTCACCGCCATACCGCGCCGCGCCGTCTGAATTGCCACATAATTTTGAAACTGAGTTGCTGCGGTTGCAGAGCCTACAATCACTGCTTGTTTTGCCATTTGATAGGTGGCAAAGTGCAGCGCAAATTGATGGGCCATCAATTTCAGCAACATGGGTTTTAAGATGGAACTAACGGCTAAAGCACTGCCACCTTTGAAGAGCAAACCCAGCGGGTCTTTTTCCGCAGAAATTGGCAAGGGTTCAGAGAGTTTAGAATCAACAATAGCTCGCTGTACGCGCACTGTCAGCGCTTGCTGTTCGTCTGCCGGCAAACGCTTCCACGCGCGGCCCATTAAGTGCAGAAATACTTCGGCTTCTAAGTCGGTGGTTGACAATTGTTTGGGATAGGGGATTTTGAGATAACGGCAAACTTGAATTAGTGCTTGTCTATATGTTACTTGTTCGGTGCGCCCTCTGAGTACCGTCAACCCGTCGGCTGCAAGGTAGCGAAACCGCTGTTCTACGGCGTCTAGCCATGCTTCGCGATCGCGACTTTGCACATCTATCGGTGCGGGGGTTTGCACGTAATCTAACGGGTTAAACTTGCGGCTGAACAGAAGTTCTGTTAGTTGCTGCAATTCTTCTTCTGTTGTCAATTCTAATGCTGCTCTGAGTTCGTCCAAAATTTTGCCCTCGCCTAATACTATTTTAGATTTTAGATTGTCACTTAATCGCTACATTTTTTAACTGGTCTTACCTGTCGATTCATGCTGTCCCCTATTCTACTACGTGGCGCAGGCCGATGGATGGAGCTCCGCTACGCTAAGGCTTTGGGCTTTTATACTCGTGGCGCAGAGCATCTGTGGCCCCGCAGCCTTTAAGCTAATAACTAAATCCAAAATACTAATTGTTTAATTATGTTCGATGTTGTGGCGATCGGTGCGGGGATGGCGGGGCTGATTTGTGCTCGGCAGTTGCGCCTGGCTGGCTATTCTGTGGCGGTTGTTGAGAAATCTCGCGGCCCCGGCGGACGAGTCGCTACTCGCCGCGTACACGGCACGAGGGCCGATCATGGGGCTCGCTATCTGGAGCCGCAGGGAGATGCGGTGCAAGCGTTAATTGATGTTTTGGTCGATCGGCAGATCCTGAAACTCTGGACAGATAGCGTGGGAGAATTCCGACAAGGAGAAATATCTTTTATTCCTAGTTCTTGTTATGTCGCCCCTGCTGGGATGAATACTGTCGGTAAATATATCGCAGAAGGTTTAGACATTTGGTACGGCCGCCGAGTCAAAGCGATTTCTCGTACCGACAGCCAAATGTGGCGTCTTTCTCTGGAAGTTACCGACGACAATTTAGAACTACCTCAAGAATTGATTGCTAAGGCTGTGGTTGTGGCAATTCCTGCTCCTCAAGCTTTAATGTTTTTGGATTCAGAAATTGGTTTGTCGCCTGATTTTATTGACAAATTGCGCTCTGTAGAATATGACCCTTGCATTACAGTTATGGCTGGCTATTCTGCGGCACGAAATTCTGATTTGAGCAATCTCAATCCGCAGTGGAAATCGGTTTCTTTTCCCGATGATTCTGATTTAGCTTGGATTGGCCTGGACAGCAGCAAGCGGATCGATCCGCAGCAGCCTGTGTTTGTGGTTCACAGCAACGCCAATTTTGCCGATCGCTATTTAGAAACTACTGATTTGGATACTGTTGGTCAAGAATTGCTCGATCGCACTTCTGAACATTTAATGCCTTGGCTGAATCAGCCTGAATGGTTGCAGGTTCACCGCTGGCGCTATGCTTTTTGTCGAAATCCTTTGCCTGTTTCTTGTTTGCCCGCGGAAGGGACTTTGCCGTTGGTTTGTGCGGGGGATTTGTGCGGGGATGGTCAAATTGAAGCTGCTTTGCGATCGGGATTGGCGGCGGCTAGTTGGGTGAATTCTCAATTACAGGATTTGCCCCTGTCTCTAGGTTTGTAGTGAGGACTTCAGTCCTTCTTGAATGCAGGTTTGTAGTGAGGACTTCAGTCCTTCTTGAATGCAGGTTTGTAGTGAGGACTTCAGTCCTTCTTGAATGCGGGTTTGTAGTGAGGACTTCAGTCCTTCTTGAATGCGGGTTTGTAGTGAGGACTTCAGTCCTTCTTGAATGCGGGTTTGTAGTGAGGACTTCAGTCCTTCTTGAATGCGGACTAAAGTGCTCACTACAAACCAAATTATTTAAAAAAATGGGAAAATGGCGCTTAATTCCACTCTCCCATTTTTTATTTTTGTGCTATTTTTTGCTTTTTCAAATCTTGTTCTTGCATCTGCAATAACTCTGGAACTGTTACAAATTTGTAGCCTTCCTTTCTCAATCTAGCAATAATATTGGGCAAAGCTTGTACAGTCCTCGCTCGATTGCCACCGCCGTCGTGCATCAACACAATGCCCCCGGAATTTGCTTGCCGCATTACGTTATCCATCAAAGATTGCGTAGCAGTCCGCCAATCTAAAGAATCCGCAGACCACATGATAACTGCATAATTTTTTTTCTGTGCGTAAGCTGCCAATCCATTGTTTAAAATTCCTCCCGGCGGGCGGAACATTGATGTTTTTACCCCTGTTACTTTTTCAATTAACGATGACGTACGATCGATCTCGCGAGCGGCACCGTCTTCATTATATTTAATGTATTGGTGATTCCAAGTGTGGTTGCCGATCGCGTGACCAGCCGCCGCCACTTGTTTGCCAAGTTCGGGATATGTTTGCAGGTATCTTCCTACCCAAAAAAATGTACCCTTAATATTGTTTTTCTTGAGAATATCTAGGATTTGTGTAGTTGTTTTCGGCCAGGGGCCATCGTCAAATGTTAGGGCGATCGCCTTGTGCTGGGGGTTGAGTTTTGCCTGACGGAGCATCGTACCTTTAAACTGGGACGGTAGGGCTGATTGAAAACGGGTTGCTTCTAATTGGCCTATAGTCTGTTGGGAAAACTCAACTCGATGCGCGATCGCCCCTCTGATACCATTAACATTGGCGATCGGCTTTGGTTTTTGTGACTGGGATACAGCCAATACCTGGGGCTGCATTGGTGTCGCTGGTGCACTTGCCCGCAAGTTCATCGGCAACGTCACACCCAGCAAAAAACTGCCTACTGCGGCTATAAAAGCAACGATTAATTTTTTTCGCCGCCTTAACACCCGTTTCATTTTTGTCACGTCATTCTCTCCTTTCACACTTTGCAAAGTTAATTGTAGATTTTATGTTGATATTAAGTTAATCCAGTTAAGACAATAATCTTAAATCGGATGGCCCCTAAAAATGCTACAGCAAATAACCGATCGCACGGAAGTCCATCAGGATAAAAAAATTTAAGACTTGTGTACAAGAAACCCTCGTCTCACCATGAAAACCGG
>JAJAYT010000320.1 GCA_026786085.1 Microcoleus sp. CAN_BIN18
AGCAGCGAGAATATCACTGTTAATATTGATATTTCCACCGTCAGCAATACCTGCATCCGTTGTAATTCTGCTCCCCCGTCGCAACTGGATGTCTCGCGCTTGCAGGTTAATATTTGCTCCTGCACCCGATATAGTTGTACCGTCAATGCTGGCTTTGTTGTCAAGGGCGATCGCATTTGCGACAATATTGATATTACCAGCGCGCCCGCTTCCCGTAGCCTGCACCGTGATTGTAGCTCCATTTGTGACGGTTAGCCGATCGCGCGCCGTCAGATTCAACGAGCCCGCATTTGCTGTAGCATTAGGATTAGTACCGAATGTTTTGCCAACCGAAGCATCAATTGCACTGACAAACAGACCGTTATTACTGGTGCCGCTGACCAAAATGCGATCGGCATTCACAGTAATATTCCCCACATCTCCGCTACCCAAAGAACTCGTAGAAACTATTCCCCCATCCCGCACAGTGAGGCTAGGCGTATCAATGCGAATATCCCCGCCCCGACTCGAACTCAAAGTTGCAGAAGTCAGTGCACTAGCATTTTGAATTCCACTGGTCAAAAGTGGAGAAATACCGGAGATTTCCACTGATTCACTCGCCCTAACTGTTAAATTTCCCGCAGGCCCGCCATCCTGAGAAAACAAAAGCCTGCCAACCAATACACCCGTTCCTAATGTAAACGCAGAACCCCCAGATAAAGTCAACCGCTTGGTATCAACGTTAATATTACCAGCACGTCCGCTAGAACCGATACTTAGAGTGCTAATTCCAGTTGATACAACTGTTCTCGGGCCGCTGTTAGACAATTCGACTGATTCAGCAGCTTTAATGTTGACATTCCCTGACGCGCCGCTACTGTAGCTAGTGGTACCCAGAAGAGAACCGTCGCGCATCATTAATCTCGCGACACCAATAGTAATGCTGCCCGAGGCACCCGTACTTTCTTTTGCTGTCCCGTTGTTGATTCCAGAACTCACCATCTCAAAAGTATTGGCGCGTATAATTAAATTACCGCCTCTTCCATTACCAAAAGTGATACCACTACCGACTACCCCATTATTGAATAGGAGGCGTTGAGTGTCGATCGTAATATTCCCCCCCGAACCAGCACCAGCACTACCATTAAACAGCGTAAATAGCGGGTCAAACGGGTCTGTGGTTCCCGATACCAGATATTTAATTACCACCTGTTGAAAGCCATCAACTCCCACCCCGCTCATTTCTACCGAATCAGTAGCGCGCAAGTTAATATTACCTCCGGCACCATCTCCTAGACTGAAAGTAGAAAATTGCGTCCCGTTTTGCGATCGCAACTTTTGGGCACTGATATCGATACCTCTACCATCAATATTTCCCAGTGTCAAGGCATAAATTCGCGCACCGTTGAGGGCGACATTTCCACCTTTAATCTCTACCCTGCCACCACCGATGCCGCTGGTGTTAATCAGTGTGCCATCGGATATTTGAATATTGCCAAAGTTCTGAATATTGCCATAATTTAAACTCAAATTTCCCTGCGGGGAAACCCCAGGAGTTAGTGCAAAATTAACTACACCGGGACTGGCTGCGCTACCGAGCAAAACTTGTCCGCCGCTAGCGGTTAAATTGCCGCCTGGGATTTGGATATCGCCACCAATCAGTGCTAAAATTTGACCTGGATTTACGGCTAAACCAACTTTATCTGTAATCGGAATTGGTATAGGAGATGCTGGCAGATTTACCTTTCCTGAAGCCGTCGATTGATTGACAATTGTACCGGGATTGTCTCGAAATCTTAGACCAACCGGAATATTAACTGTTAGCAGCGCAGGTGTTTGCGGGTTGGTGCCGCTGAATTCAAAGCCGTTATTAAACACAATACTATCAGCAGTTGTACCAATAAAGGAACCGCGCAAATCTAACCGAGCCTTCGGGCCAAAAACAATGCCTTTGGGATTAATTAAAAATAAGTTGCCGTTGCCTAAAACTCCCAGAGTTCCTAAAATATTGGAAGGATTGCCCCCGGTAACGCGGGTGAAAATGTTAGAAACACCGTTAGGATTTTCAAAATAAGCTCCCTGGCCTTCTTTGATATTGAATTCGCGGAAACTGTGAAATAGATTAGAGCCGCGAGTTGCACCACCAGTGATTCTATCTGAGGGTAAATTGTTGATATTATCGGGAACTATGCGCGAACTTTCTGCGCCCAAGCTGCTGTCTGGGATGATTTGGGCGCGGGCGGAAGTCGGAAATAGCAACAGGAAAGCAAACAGCAGAGAGGAATGCAAGCGAGGCATAAAAAGATCCTAACGATAAAGTTTATCGGTGTAAGCTCATCTAATTTATCTAAAGTGTTTGAATTTGGCTGCTGAGTACAATTTGCTCGACAGTGATTTCCAATTTTGGAAAAGTGGGAGAAATAATTCGCTGATTATCTCTAAAACTTTGAACTACATAGCGGTCATTTTCCAAAGAGTAAACAAAAACGGTGGGAACTTTGGGATTACCTAAATAAGCCCTGGAAGCGATCGCCAAATAGTCCACAATCCAATACTCAAAAATACCGAGCCGTTGATACTCATCTAGCTTGTCAACATAGTCGTCTTCCCAGTTGGTTGAGGTAACTTCTACTGCTAATTGGATTGGTTCGGTAAGCGCTCCGTAGCCACGTACATTGCTATTCCATACAGAGGCCTTAACCACGCCAACATCAGGATTTCTGCCTTGTTCTTGTCCAGAAGCTTTGACAGTTCTGATAACTATATCTTTGTCAACAATATAGTCAAGTTCTAAACGGCTGATTTCATCGTTAAAGCCACATACTAGAAATCTCGCCACATTTTTATCAGCTCTAGTTGATTCGACTTTGACAATCTCCCCATTTACAAGTTCATAGATACCAGATCCGTCTGGGTACTGTTGGAGAAAGTCTGCAAATGTTAATTTAGTTTTTGTCTGAATCATAAGACAATCCCTGTGGTGTGAACTACTTTATATTTTAGAGCATTGTTTGTAGTGAGGACTTTAGTCCTCAGATGTGGACTAAAGTCCGCACTACGAACCATTTTTTTTGTGGTTGCTGTCTAATAACTAGAAAGCAAAGTAATTAATCCGAAAATAGATGCCTTTTTCTTGGAAAGTTGAATCGCCCGATCGAGCATTAATCAAAGGAATACCGTAGTCGAGACGCACATTCAAGCGATCGCCCATTTGCCAAATTAGCCCCAAACCAGCGCCCAGAAGCTTGTCAGAGTCAGGATTCGCTTTTTCGCCAGAATGGTTCCAGCCTACCCCCAAATCGATAAATGGAGCCACTTGTAACAATCCTTTGACTTGCGGCACCCGCCACACCGGGATGCGCACCTCCGCAGATGCGATCGCACCGCTATCAGTTAACAGCAAATCTTGGCGGTATCCGCGCACACTTTGAACGCCACCGATCCCGATTTGTTCGAGAGACAGCAGCGGGCGATCGGCAAATTGAATATCGGAACGCACAATCAGCAAGGTTTCCGGCGCTAGCAGCCGCACATACTGGGCTTGTCCGCGCCACGCCAGAAAGCGGCTGTCTGGGCCACTATCGTTCGCAGTAGCGCCCAAAAAATTGGTGCCGACGGAAAACTGCGATCGCGCCGCGAACACTTGTCGGGTATTCCGCTGCACGTATTCCTGAAAAAACCGCACCGCCGAAACCCGCGTTTCGCCGCGCTCGTTTGCTCCCGCCGACAGCGCAAATCTTTCTCCCAAAAGGAATGTATCGCTTTCTTGCCGCGATAAACTTACTCCCAAAGCTAAAGTGCGATCGGGCTTTTCGACAATCGGCTGGCGGTAAGTTAACTCGTAAGTGCGCGATTTCCCCTCAATTTCGGCCTCAGCGAAGGGTTCCTCGATCACGTTGGTGCTCGCAGCACCCGCAGCAAACCGAATTGTCCCGTTGCGCGCGTTGACGGGAACTGTGTAGCTACCGTTAAATTCGTTGCTACCGTCGGTGTTAGCGTAGGATACCTCCAATCCGTCGCCCAAACCGAGCAAGTTTGCTTGATTGACGCGCACGCCGCGCCGAAAACTGCCCACGCTGGGCGATCGATTATTGTCTAGGAAAACTTCGCCGCTAAGGCTGTCTGCTTCTTTGATCCGCACTTCCAAACGGCTGTTTTCCGGGCGGCTTCCAGCTTGGAGATCGGCGGAAACATTGGCAATTAAGGGGTCGAGTTGCAGCATTTGCAAGGCTTCCAGCAGTCGATCGCGATTGAGCGGCCGTCGGGTGGCACGCTGTAGGCGCGATCGCACGTAACTTGAATTTAAGCGCCTGTTTCCAGTAATCTGAATTTCATCTAGCCCGCCTTCGACAATCCGAATTTTCACCACACCTCCTTCTCTCGGAAAGGTTTGGTTGGCGGGAATTACAGCGCCGGAATTGATGTATCCTGCTGCTACGTATTTTTGAGTGACGGCGGCTTCTGCTGCGATCAGTTCCGCAAAGGTGATGTCGCGCCCCGCAAACTGTTGCGTAACTTCTGCGAGTTCGCGATCGCTAAAAGCTGTATTCCCCTCAAATTCAAAGCGCGACACCCTAATTGTACCCGGAATCCCTGGTCTCACATCGCCGGGAACAGGTATTGGGACGCTGGGTGGGAGGGGAGACGGTGGCGGAGGTTGCGGTGCTGTTGGTGCAGGTAATTCCGGCTCTCTGGGTTGAATTGGGTTGGGCAGTTGGCTAAGCTGCGAATCTCGATCGGCCTCGATCTGAGATGTTGCATCATTATCAATAAGCCTGGTGCCGGCGGGAATGATGCCCACCCCACAAGAAAATTCACTCTTTGTGGAACAGGCATCTTGCCTGTTTTTGAGAATGGTGTTAGATGTGCGATCGACTGTGGGCAAGTCTTTGTCACTCTCAAGATTAGTGTCATCTGCACTGCTGACTGCTGCCAAATCCTCCACATTTGAGGTCAAAATGTCAACGTTGCTCGCCAATGTTTGGGCTGGTTTTCCCAACCAAACTAACCCAAAGATGCCAGCGATTAAAAATAGTTTTTGCGATTTACAAGTCATAGGATATGATTATTATCTCTAATAATGGGGTGCAAATATTTTCAGGAATTAATCGCCCTCAGCTTAAAATTAATCTTAACCGCAAAGAAAGCAACAGCCCCTGCCACCAAAAGTTGTGGAACGGTTAAAAACCAAAAGGTCGATCGAGCTTTTAGCTCATCCGCCAAACATACGCAGCAACGGGGTGCAGATCCGAAAAATATCGTGTAAGTCGATCGCAAATTCTCAAAAAATCAGTTTGGGCGATCGTAAAACCAGAGATTTGTAAAGGTTCGTAGTGAGGACTTTAGTCCTTCTGATTGCGGACTGAAGTCCTCACTACAAACCCATGTGAGGACTTTAGTCCTTCTGATTGCGGACTGAAGTCCGAACGATCGAACCCATGTGCAGAATCGGTTTCAACCGCCGAGTCTGATTTGGAATTATGCAGAGCGGCCCGCACCAGCCGCCGCGCCCATTTCGGCCCCGTCAGCCAATCCTACCAACTTAGCGCTCAACTCCCACATTCGATCGGCTTTTTCATCATCCCGGGCCTGCGGAGAAACCTTCTGCACAAAAGACTTACCATCCTTTTTCTGCCGATTTCCCCAACTCCAATAAGCCCCAGATTGCTTGTATTCTGGATCGGCAACCACCATCGCCAGCCTTTCGCCCGCCAACTCCTGCGACACATAACCCCCGGTGATATTCTTCTGAAACAGTGGGAAAAGTTTCTGAAATAGAGGATAGTGATTGCGGAAAAGTGGCGTATCAGCCACACATCCGGGATACAAAGAAGTGAAACTAATCCCCGTCGATTCGTGAAAGCGACGGTGTAGTTCTCGCATTGTCAACACATTACAAACTTTGCTATCTTTGTAAGCCTTGACTGGTTCAAACTTCTTGCCATCAACCATCGAAACCGGGTCTTTGAAACCCGCTTCAAAACCCTCAAACTTACCTAAATCCGGGCGTGGCGGAATCTTCCCGCCCAACTCGTCTGGATTGTGAGTCACTGTTCCCAAAATTACCATTCTCGCATCGGAATAATAGGAAGGCTTCATACTCTCCATCATCAGGTTGCACAGCAGAAAATGACCGAGGTGATTCGTAGTCATCGTCAACTCGTAACCTTCAGGGCTCCGCTGGGGTTCCTTAATCAAAGGCATATAGATAGCCGCATTACACACTAAAGCATCTAGAGGCCTGCCGCTTGCCTTGAATTCCCGAGCAAATCGGCGCACGCTTTCCAAATCGCCCAAGTCAATCTGCATAATCGAGAAACTGCCTTGAGGTATGCCCAACTCTTGAGCCGCGTCTCCAGCTTTCCGTACGTCGCGACAAGCCATGACTACGTGCCATCCTTTGTCTGCGAGAGCTTTCGCGCCGTACAAACCGACGCCGGAGGAGGCGCCGGTGATGATAACCGTTGATTTCTGATTTTCTGCCATCTTGTTAAAAGCGCTGCCGCTATTGATTATTTTCAGGCACTCAAAAGCTGAGCTAGCAGCTCGGATGTTTTGAGATGTCCTATGGTTACTAGGATATGGGGAAACGTTCTGGATCTCAACTTTAAAGATTTACGATCGCCCGAAAGCACTTTTTCCTAGATTGGATCGACCTAAAGCGCGATCGACCCAATCATTATGTTACGCTGCACCAAGTTCGGCAACCAGGGAATATCTGTTGCAGCGAATCCAATGTTCAGATTTTGTGGTGATCCGCCTACAATAGTGTACAGATGTGCATTTGACGCTTGAATGAGGTATCAATGGGACAAGGACAAAGCTGCTACCAATCTCAGCAAGCACGGAATCGACTTTGCTGATGCAGTATCAGTTTTTTCTGACGATTTGGCAATTACTACCCAAGATGAGCGATTTGACGAAGAGCGTTTCATCACAATTGGTATGGATGTTTTTGGTCAAGTTCTCATTCTCGTTTACACTCTCCGGGGCAATCAAATTCGGGTAATTTCAGCCCGGAAAGCTACACGTCGTGAACGGAAGCAATACGAAGAGGCATGAAGATGGAAGCAGAATATGATTTCAGCCAAGGCAAACGGGGAGCAATTGATCCAACGCCCTCCGGCAAAACCAGAATTACCATTCGGCTAGATGATGAAGTCTTGGCTTGGTTCCGAGAACAAACGCATCTAGCGGGTGGCGGAAATTATCAGACATTGATTAATGATGCTTTGCGCCAATACATTCAGCAGCGTCGAGAATCGTTAGAGGAAATTTTGCGACGAGTGCTGAGGGAAGAACTTGAACGCATTGAAAGGTAAATGAAAACATAATTGATGTCAGCGAATATTTCTACTAACTTTCACTCTTACTTGAATTGCATAAATCTTTGATTAATAGGTCAACCGCAGATGCCAGGCAGATCAACACAGATCAACGCAGATAATTTCAAGATAGTTCGTGAATGAGTGCAAGAGGTGTCTACTGAACCGTCTGGCGCGATCGCCCTTTACTCAAAATGGTGTCTCCGCCTGTAAGTGCAGCCTCGATCCCAACTGCGGATGCTCAAAACTCACCTCTCTTGCGTGCAAGTGCAGCCGACTCGCAGCAGCCCGACATCCATAAAGCCGATCGCCCAAAATCGGTATCCCCAACCCTCGAACATCCGCTGCATGAACCCTCAATTGATGCGTGCGCCCCGTCAACGGCAAAAACTCCACGCGTGCGCCATTTCCCTCCCTCGCCATTAGCTGAAAGCGAGTAACGCTGGGTTTTCCATACTCCGAATGAACTTGCTGGTAAGGCCGATTTTCGGGATCGCCCCAAAGTGAAAGCTCGATCGTCCCCGCATCAATTTTTACCGTACCAGAAAGCACCGCTTCATAAACTTTGTGAACCTGCCGTTTTTCAAATTTCTGCCTGAGTTGACTGCTAGTTTCTTTGTCCCGCGCCAGCAGCAAAATTCCCGATGTTTCTAAATCTAAACGATGCACCGCCGTCAAGTCTAAACTATCTGGTAATAAGTTTCGCAAACGACTCAAAATACTATCTTGATTTTCTAGATAACGGCCTGGAACTGACAACAAACCAGATGGTTTGTTGATAGCAATTAACCATTTATCTTCATAAATAATTTGTGGCATTTGGGCAACGGGAAAGATGCCCGTTCCACAAGAAGTATGATGATTTTTGGGGTGGGATTCTAGGATTTGGGCAACGGGAAAGATGCCCGTTCCACAAGAAGTATGATGATTTTGAGATAATCCTGATAGCAAGAAACCCATCAACGGCTGACATCGATCGGCACAAGCACCATAAAACTCTCCCTGCACCTTATCCCCCGATGGCGGCCCCCACCAAAACTCAGCCATCGCCAGCGGTTTCAGATTGTGTAATGCCGCGCAGTGGAGCAATTTTGGCGCGCAACAATCGCCGGTACCAGTCGGAATAGAATTAGCTGGCATCAATTGCTGGATCGATCGCGATTTCCCCAAAAAATTCACCAAGGTATAAGCCGCGTGCATTTGCGTCTGAAGTTCGCGAGAAAGTTCTTTTCGCCGTTGTTTCAGCCCTCGCATCCGCCCATCCGCCGCTGCAATTAATACTTTTAGTGGCTGCAATGTTTCATCCCGCTGCCGTTTCAATTGCTTCCGTTCAATTCCCTCCAAACGGCTTGCTTGATTCAATTGTTCTAGGCTAATTTCTAGTATTTCTGGTGCGAGAGATTGACACAGCAACTGGCGTTTTTCGTCTCGCTGCTGTTTGCAATTGCGGTGGCGCTCGCTCAAAACTTGCAATTGCAATTCAAACTCGCCAAATAAAGTTTCATACTCTTGTCGCTGCGGCAGTTGATGGAGTGTAATAAGTTCCTGTTTCATCGCCTCCAATTGAGTTAACGTGCGGGCTTCGTCCACAGCAACTCGATCTCGTCCCGGAATCGGCGGCACCCAGCCGTCAACAGTGCTGCAACCGTTCAAAAGCCCCGAAAATGCTTTGAGTATCCGTTGTTCCCCCGAAGGCATCTCCACGAGCAATATGCCGTACATCTTGCCCTCGCGATCGTATGAATCATCAGCCGCCAGGTACTGCATCAAACCCCGGGCAAGATCCTCGGACATTCGAGTGCGCGGCAGTCTCAGCAACTCGCCACTTTGAGGACAAAGCCCTTCATACCAATAATTGCCCAAAAGGTCGATCGACCCTCCCTCGCAGTCGGTAAAGCAGTCTGTGAAATCTACAAGTGAGTGCAACAATAGCATATTAAATTTGGTTTAAAATCTGGATCGGGACATATTTATTTTTGTTCTGACGGTATTGTACACCTCTGTACCGAAAGTGGGAAAGGTGCATGATTTTATACAAATACAGTTGAATTATAAATAAGTAAATATTAAGTTGTGCCAGCAGACCTGATATGCTAAATTTGTTTTTAAACAACAGCGAGTTAAGAAAAGCATAAGTTAATATATAAGACCGCAATCTTGTCAACCCACTAAATTTTATATGTAAGGTGTATGCCAGATATCTTGAATTCTGACACAGAAAATTCCTCAAATCCCCAGTCCGGTTTGCTGCCGCCTGTTTTAAGAATTTTTGCAGCATTTCCAGATTACGATCGGGGCAATAGACTGTACGCATCGGGAAGGTACGAAGCGGCCATCATTTGCTACGGAAAAGCGGTTCAAATTAAGCCGGAGTGGACTCGGGCATGGCTGAATCTCGGCAAAGCTTACAAGCAACTGCACTCCTACGCAGAAACGGTGGCTTGTTGCGATCGAGCAATAGCAATTAATCCAGAAGAATATTGGGCTTGGATGCTGCGCGGAAGTGCACTGTTAAACTTACAGAATTACTCAGAATCGATCGTAGCTTTCGACAAAGCAATTGAAATCGATCCAGAAAAGCACGAAGCTTGGTATCAGCAGGGCAGAGTTTTAGAAGAATTGCAGCAGTGGGATAAAGCAGCAACCTGTTACCAAAAAGCCACCCAAATTCATCCTAATTTGCCCGCGATGTGGTACAGACAAGGCAACGTAAGGCTACAAGCAGAGCGCTACGCCGAAGCCGTGGCGGCCTACGATCGCGCCCTCAAACTCGTTCCGACTAATTGGGAAGCTTGGCTCAACCGAGGTTTGGCTCTGATGAAAGCCGAACGCTATGCTGAAGCTGTAACTTCTTACGATCGCGCCCTTGAATTGCAACCACAAAATAGTCTCGCTTGGTTCAATCGAGGGATTGCTTCAGCAAAACTGCACAAATATGGAGAAGCAGTCACAGCTTACGATCGCGTACTGCAACTGCAACCCAACGACTGCGAAGCTTGGTTTTATAAAGGCATGGCCCTCAAACACCAGTGGCGCGACGGAGCAATTACTTGTTTCGATAGAGCAATTAAAATCAATGCTTTTTATCCAGAAGTATGGATCGGGCGCGGTCAAACAATGTCAGAATCGAGAGATTATGAAGGAGCGATCGCAGCTTTTGACAAAGCCATTCAAATTAATCCAAATTTCCCCGAAGCTTGGCTGGGTAGAGGCATCGCCCTCGCCGAATTAGAACGCTACAAAGATGCGATCATCGCTTACAACAATGCCCTACAAATTGAAGGTAATTTTCTAGAAGCTTGGAATTTGCGAGGCGAAGCTCTAGAAAAATTAGAGCAATACGAAGAAGCGATCGCCTGTTTTGATAAAGTAATCTCACTCAGTTCCGAAGCAGAAATTACATCAAAAGTAGGATTGCAACAAGGAGCAGCCCTAGAAAAATTGCAGCGTTACGAAGAAGCATTCGCAGCTTACAACCGCGTGATTAAAATCGTGCCAGGAAACTTTGAAGCTTGGTTAAAACGCGGCAACACTCTCTCAACTTTGCAACAATATGAAGAAGCTCTCACATCATACGATCGAGCAATCAGCATCTGGCCCGACAGCTATCAAGGCTGGGCGAAACGAGGCTTGCTGCTGGGAACAATGCAGCGCTATTCCGAAGCACTCGTCGCTTTTGACCAAGTGATTCAACTCAAACCAGACAACTGGGAAGCTTGGGCACAGCGAGGCGACATTTTACAAAAATTGCAGCGCACTCAAGATGCAATTAGTTCTTACGGAATCGCCCTAGAAATCAAACCCGATTATTACGAAGCTCTAGTCAGTCGAGAAGAATTGAGGCTCAAGGACGCAATCCCCGGAAAATGGTAATTCAGAGAAAGCATCCTCGATCGCCATAGGGACAGGACTGCTGTGTCCCTACAGCCAGACGATCGCACTCCTAAAACTTTCCGTCTTTTCTCTTGCTCTGCGCTCTCTGCGCCCTCTGTGGTAAAAAAAACCGAATTCAAAAATCAAGCACCTAATACCAAAAGTGTAAAACCTCAACTAAGCTGTCGCGCATTTAAATTATATATTCAGGGCTGGTGAGACGCCCACCCCACAAGACTTTGATTGTTTTTTGACATACAGTTTAAATGCAGAACAGCCGATCGTCAATATTTTCTGCCAGAGATGGCACTGGTTGCACTCAAAATAAAAAATTCTGAGAGTTAATTGCTGATTCCGCAGGTTCATGTTATAGTAATGTGTCAAGAATTAAATTCGGTTGTGTAGTTTGTTGGTGTTTATTTACAAGCCTCTCTCCGAATCTAACTCTCTGCACCCTAATGATTCTGGAGATTTTATGTCGATTTACGTGGGTAATCTTTCTTATGAGGTCTCGTCTGATGACCTCAGCCAAGTATTTGCCGAGTACGGTACTGTGAGCCGCGTCCAAGTGCCAATGGATCGGGAAACAGGCAAAATGCGAGGTTTTGCTTTTGTCGAAATGGCAAGCGAAGCAGAAGAAGCAGCAGCTATCGCAGCTCTAGACGGTGCTGAGTGGATGGGTCGCGACTTGAAAGTCAACAAAGCGAAACCTCGCGAAGACAATAAGCGCTCCGGTGGCGGTGGCGGTGGCTGGGGCGACAAAGACCGCTCTTCACAACGCTACTAAGCTTTAAAGCTAAAAAATTTGAGTCTTGTTAGTTGATGGCAGGTGCGAATACTGCTTTTTTTTGCGGGGTAGTATTGTGTCCCTACGGGAATATTGATAGTACCTACAAACCTGCAATCTCCTTTAACTGCAAAACTCCTAGCTCAGTTTTGTCTCCTCGAAAGAGGGGGCTTTGTTTTTGGCTAAAAATCTCGCAAGGTACGCCCGCGAGGCATTTCTTGCCCTAACTCGCAATTCAATATCCTGTTATAGCAACCGCCAAGGCGCTTTGGTCATTGAGCGTCGCCCTGAACCCTAAATATACAATTTAAATGTGTGACAGCTTAACTGCTTTTTGCAAAAGGCTTTAAGGATTTTTCAGGTCAACTTCTACAACTATCAAATTAAAATTAAGTACAAAGAAAAGTTACAATAACGGCAAAAGTGATATCGCTCAAAAAAACAATCTTTACTAAAAATTAGCCTATAAAATTAGGCAGAACAGCAAATCTATTGATTTTGCCTGAATAAAGATGTCTAAGGTATACAGCACGGCGGAATTGATTAAAATCCTCGAAGAAGAGCGCCAAGCTTGCTTGCACGGGCGGCGGCTCAACTTGACTGAAACTCCTGCTACAGGAAACCCCGTGATTGACCGTTTTCTTACATCTGAGGGCGTGCAGAAATTCACTGCTTATCAAAATTTTAAGGCCGCCGTACACGAATACCAGCGAGAACATCAAGTTTCTGGGATTGTTTGGCGGGAAATGGCGGTTAAAGGCTACAGTCTGCGTTATCCAGGAGTCGATGACGAATTAATCGCTTTACCAGTTGATTTGATGACGCTCAAAGCAACCAAGATTTCGATACTTGAATTCTGGCGGGAAGTAACTGTGGGGATGGATTTGTATTTGAGTATTAACACGGGCAAAGATTTTCGGCAAATTGAGCCTGTTGACGTGGAGGCGATCGTCCAGCGCACAGAATGGGTTAGTCTTTGTAGTTGGGAAAAACTAGATTTTTTAGAAATATTGTTGCAATTGGGTTGGGGAAAGCCGGAGGAGGCTTATTACAAACGGGGATGGCCAACGTCGGGAAGCGAGTACATTCATGCTGTGAAACCCGGACAGAAACCAATTTGTTAATTGGTTATAAGCTGTTGGGCATCTAAATTGTATTTTTTGTGCGGGCTACGAGAGCCAACCCCACAAGAACTTTATCAAACTTGACTATAAGTAGGTGGGTACAAATAAACAGTAGATGGGGAGGAGGGCGGGTTTTGCCTTCAAAAACTGGCTGGTATCATAGATTCTTAGCTAAACCCGCCCCTACAAA
>JAJAYT010000321.1 GCA_026786085.1 Microcoleus sp. CAN_BIN18
CCTTGAAAGCGATCGAACTTTTCCGATTTTTGCCAATTCTTTGATTGTGACTTAAAAACCCAAGAAAAATCTTTAGCCATTTGGCTAATGATTTATTGGCTAATTGGCCTAATCATTAACTCGTTAGTTTGAGTATGCTAGCGTTAGTCAGGTTCTCATATATCGTGCCATCTGTAATCTAAGTACCATGCTCCAAATTTTGGTCATTGAGGACGACGAATTAATCCGGGAAACTCTTCTGCAACTCCTGGAATCTCACAGCTACCGGGTGATTGTAGCCGAAAACGGTCGATTTGGGGTGCAGATGGCACTTTCGGAGATACCCGATTTAATTTTGTGCGACGTGCAGATGCCGGAACTCGACGGTTATGAGGTATTGCGCACGCTGCGGCAAAACTCCCTAGCTGCAACAATTCCATTTATTTTCCTCACAGCTCAAAGTGACAAAACCGATTTTCGTCGGGGGATGGAATTGGGGGCCGACGATTACCTGACCAAGCCGTTTACTAAGGCTGAATTGCTGGGGGCGATTGCTTCTCGCGTCTCGAAACGGCAAACAATTACCCAACCGCTGACACTCGCACTTCACCAAGCAGAAGCCCGACTCAAAGATTTAGTTAACGAATCGACCAAAGTTCCGACTCTCTGTCCTGAAAAGCTGGCTCTGGAAGCTTTGCTGCGCCGCGCTTTGGCACAAGGTGAGTTTCAGGTATACTATCAGCCACAGGTGAATATTGCTACCGGACAAGTTATCGGTGCCGAAGCTTTGCTGCGCTGGCAAAATCCCGATCGAGGTATAATTTCTCCCGCCGAATTTATTCCCTTAGCCGAAGAAACAGGTTTAATTATTCAGATTGGCGAGTGGGTACTGCTTTGTGCTTGCGCTCAAGCAGCTAGTTGGGTGGCGGCAGGGTTTTCGCCATTTACGATATCAGTAAATTTGTCGGCCCGCCAATTGTCAGACCCTGACCTGAAAGCGCGAATCGTGCAAATATTAGAAACTACAGGCTTAGAGCCGGCTAATTTAGAATTAGAAATGACCGAAAGCGCTTTGGTGGACAATGCGACAGTCGCAGGCGCTACTTTAAACGAACTTAAAGCACTAGGCATTCGGATTGCTATTGACGACTTCGGCACAGGTTATGCCACTTTAGGATATCTCAAGCAATTTGCTTTCGACAGTTTAAAGATCGATCGCATTTTCGTGCGAAATGCCAACGAAGACGCTCAAAATGCTGCTATCACTACAGCAGTAATTTTACTCGGTCACAGTTTGAAGATGACCGTCATTGCTGAAGGAGTAGAAACAGAAGCAGAGCTAGCTTTTTTGAAAGAGCATCAGTGCGACATCATGCAAGGGTATCTGTTCAGCCGCCCCGAACCCGCCCCGATAATTGAAAGTCTGTTGATTGCCGGCCAGCGTTTGTGCACTGAGTCCTTAGCACCAGTAACTGCTCGCGTTATCCCTTTTGTACCCGTATCCGAACCCGAAAAATCTAAAAACCTTTCCATGTCCGGTCTGGGAATAGTGTAAGTGTCACGAAAATTTCTGTATAATAAAATAAAATTGTTTTTGTTAACCTCTATATTTTATGCGGAAAAGTTGACGCTCGCTCCTAAAAAGTTGTAACTTTTTAGGAGTGAGCGAATAAAAGAAGGAAATTTTTCCCAATATTCTTCTACTTATTCCGATTTTATGCGATCGGCCTCGTAATTGGACTATTTGAGGAATTGTGGCATCTGGAAATTGGGAACCTTTATCAAGTTGCACCAGGTAAACTCATTTAAGTTCCTATTTTGGGAACCGCAGTTTCAAGAACTGTCAACTGGAATCGGTGCAAGGCTGTCATGGAAAGAATATTAGTAGTTGACGACGAAGCAGACTGTCGAACAGTCTTAGCAATGTACCTCGAAAGCCAAGGATACCGGGTTGAATGCGCTAATTCTGGCGTTGAAGCGCTCTCAATTTTTGAAAATGCCCCCCCAGATTTGGTAATTTCAGATGTAATGATGCCGGAAATGGACGGGTTTGAGTTTTGCCGCCGCCTGCGCACTACCCGTTTGGGACAGTTAGTCCCCTTTATATTTTTGTCAGGTCAAGGCGAGATTGAGTCAAAAGTTGAAGGTCACGCGATCGGCGCTGACGATTATCTGGTAAAACCATTTCAGTCTGAAGAAATCTTGGCAAAGGTGAAGGCGCAGTTAGAGCGCTCCCACCGCATTCACGCCGAGATTGTGCGACTGCTGCAAACTTCTAACGCCAGAGCAGTAGAACCAAAAGTAGTCGCAGTGGTGCCGAACCCTGCACCTTTGCCCCTAACACCAGCCGAGGAAAGAGTTTTTTGGGAAGTTATTCAGGGTTATACTAACAAACAAATTAGCGATCGACTATTTATTAGCCCTCGGACTGTACAAGCTCATTTAGGCAGCATTTTCAGCAAATTACAATTAGAAAATCGGGCGCAGCTTGTGAAATTTGCCCTAGAAAGGGGATACAAAGCACCTAAAACTTAGCTCAGATATCAATAATCAACATAGAGTGCGCCAGCCAGTCAAAAACTCCCGTAGCTACCAAAATAATCGCGACTGACGCACTCTACGACCGAATTATTCTAAATTAAAAACACAATAGGGAAAATTCGTGATCACACAAACCTGCGGCCCCAAATTCGTACCCCGCAAATTTGCACGCTCCAAATCAGCCTGTCTCAAATTATTAACCGCATCGATATTTGTCCCGCTCAATTGAGCTTTAGGAAGCCTAGTATTTGACAGAATAGCATTCTGCAAATTAGTATCGCGCACATCAGCAAAAGACAAATCCGCTCCGCTCAAATTCGCGCGACTCAAATTCACTCTAAACAGCAGCGAACGCCTCAAATCCGCATTCGATAAATTAGCTTGCAGCAGATAAGCTTCGCCCAGATTAGCACCAAAAAGTTTAGCACCACCCAGGTCAGCTCTTGTGAGATTGACTCGCCCCAAAAAAGCATTAGACAAATCCGCATTTCGCAGATTAGCACTGTCCAAGTCAGCACCAGACATCTCAGCATTAACTAAATTAGCATTTGCCAAATTAGCCCCACTTAAATCTGCTTCTAGCAAATTAGCTTCGTAGAGATTTGCTCCGCTTAAATCAGCTCCTCTTAAATTAGCCCTGTACAAACTCGCCTTAAACAAATCAGCATTTCTCAAATCGCAGCCCTCACACTCCTTACTTTCCAGCAATTGCCGGACATGATCTGGATTTTGAGCTTTGACGGGAGTTGCTAGCAAAAACGGGGCTAAAACTGCTATAGTTGCCGTTACACTTGCCAAGATTTTAAGTTTCACCAACAAACCTCACTGCCACTTCAGATCGATCGTACTCGCAAACAGTAAAATTTCAACCAATCTCTTTCTCTCTTTTCTCTGTCTCTTCGCTCTCTGCGGTCTCTGTGGTTCAAAAAACCAAAAAAACTCGATCGCACCCAATGATTGAGATTGCCTGCCGCAAAGCGGGCAATGCCCGCCCCGCTCAATTCAATCAAGCCTCATCTAAAGCAGAAACACCAGGCAATTCCTTACCTTCAAGCAGCTCCAAACTAGCACCGCCACCAGTAGAAATGTGGCTCATTTCTGAACCCAAATTCAACTGTTCAACAGCCGCCACCGAGTCACCACCACCGATAATTGTGGTAGTACCAGTTTTAGTAATTCCCGCCAAAGAATGAGCAATACCTTCAGTACCCGCAGCAAACTTCTCCATCTCAAACACGCCCATCGGCCCGTTCCAGATTACAGTTTTGCAATCAGCCAAAGCAGCTTGGAAAGTTTTCACAGAATCCGGGCCAATATCTAAACCCATCCAACCGTCAGGAATGTTCTCAACGGAGACAATTTGAGTGTTAGCATCAGCAGCAAACTTGTCAGCAACTATCACATCAGTAGGTAACAGAAAAGTAACTCCCCGTTCCTTTGCTTTAGCTTCCAAAGACTTAGCCAGTTCCAACTTGTCATCTTCCACCAAAGACTTACCCACGTTCAAACCGCGAGCTTTATAGAACGTGAAAACCATGCCGCCTCCCAGCAGCAATTTGTCGCACTTTTCCAACAGTTTTTCAATGACTCCAATCTTGCTAGAAACCTTAGAACCACCGATGATAGCAGCTAAAGGACGTTGCGGATTGTCGATCGCACTACCAAGATATTGCAATTCCTTCTCCATCAAAAACCCAGCCACAGAAGGACTCAGATACTTAGTAACGCCCTCAGTAGAAGCGTGAGCCCGGTGAGCAGTACCAAAAGCATCATTCACATACAAATCAGCAACAGAAGCCAACTTCTTAGCAAATTCCGGGTCATTTGCCTCCTCCTCTGGGTAGAAGCGGACATTTTCCAGCAAAATTACATCGCCATCAGCCATCGCCGCGACAGTAGCAGCAACTTCATCGCCAATGCAGTCATCAGTCTTTTTGACTTCCTTCCCCAACAATTCCGACAGCCGCTTAGCCACCGGAGTCAAGCGCAACTTCTCCGTCACACCATTGGGACGACCGAAGTGACTACACAAAATGACCTTAGCACCCTTAGACACTAAATCTTGAATAGTCGGCAGAGCAGCCCGGATGCGAGTATCATCGGTGATATTGCCGTTGTCGAGCGGCACGTTAAAGTCCGCCCGCACCAATACCCGCTTGCCCGATAAGTCCGATGCCGATAAATTTGCTACAGTTTTTTTGGTCACAGGATTAACCTCCTAATATTTGTGTTTTTGTCAAATTCCGTTGAAATGGCGGCACTGGTAACTTGCACTTGGCGCCTCGGACGCATTCAACCGCGCCCGTACAAAAAAACGGAAGATGGAATAAGCTGCATTGATTGGTTCAACCTAAACATTTTATCGGAGTCCGTGCCCGGGAGATGTGCGCTATGTTCAAGACTGTCTTATTTCCTGTAGATCAAAGCCGAGAAGCCCGCGAAGCAGCCGAAAAGGTTGTCAATATTGTGAAAACCTACGGCGCTCGTTTAGTTATTCTGTCGGTAGTTGAACCCCCCGCCGAGGAGGGTGCCACCCCACCGTCTGAGGTGATGACTTCCCCGGAAGCTGTCGCCAAACTGCTGTCTGAGGCCCAATCGATGTTTTCCCAGCAGGGAATCGAAGCTGAAATCATTGAACGGGAAGGCAAACCTGCTTTCACGATTTGTGATGTGGCTGACGAAATTGGGGCCGATTTGATTGTGATGGGCTGTCGGGGGATGGGTTTAACCGATGATGGAGCGTCTGACAGCGTTACCAGTCGGGTGATCAATCTGTCTCCTTGTGCAGTTTTGATTGTGCCTTAACAGAAGGAAGAAGGAAGAAGGAAGAAGGAAGAAGTAAGAAGGAAGAAGGAAGAAGGAAGAAGGAAGAAGGAAGAAGTAAGAAGTAAGATGTAAGACAACTCTTTCTTATTGCTTCTGGCATTTTTCTTGATCCCTTTTCCATTTTCCTGATTTATTCCTTCTTCCCTCTGCTTTCTTCTCTCTGCGCTCTCTGCGCCCTCTGTGGTTAGTTCCTTCTTATTTCTTCCTGAGATTTATCTTAGCAGGCGGGAAGACCCGCGCTCTATCTGTACCCAGATGAGCGACGGGATGAAAGCCGCGTATATTTAGTAGGTATTGAGCCTACTAAATATACATTTACTGGAATACTTATCGCAAGTAAATCATGTTATAATAACTCTATGCTAACCATGACTTACCACTATCGCATATATCCAGATGCCACCCAACAGGAAAAACTGTCTGGGTGGATGGAAACGTGCAGAGTGGCTTATAACTATGCGTTAGCAGAGATAAAAGACTGGTGTAATAGTAG
>JAJAYT010000322.1 GCA_026786085.1 Microcoleus sp. CAN_BIN18
GCGAGAAATTGGCTTTTGGCGCGGTTGGCAACTTCGGCGTTTTCTTTGGATTTAAGCAGTTCCATTGACTGCCTTTGAGTGCGGGCGAGCAATTCTGCTTGCTGCAATGCTACTCCTAGCTGAGTGCCGACATGAACTGCAACGTTAATTTCAGCTTGGCTCCACTGGCGGGGAGCTGAATTTTGATAAGATGCTAGAAGTCCCCAGAGTTTTTCGCCGCAGAAAATTGGCACGGTAATGTAGGCTCTGGATTGAAATTTTTCTAGTAATTGAATGTAACAAGGGTTAAAGCCTTGCTTGTAAATGTCTGGGACGCAAAGGTAAGTTTTACCTCGGCTGTAGGCTCCGCCTGCGGTTTCTTGCAAATAGGTATCGCGTACTTCTTGGGAGGTGCTATCGAATTTTTGGACGAGGCAATCTTCGCTTTCTAAAGCACCTTCTGTGAAGTTGGGGTCTATTTCCTGTACTTGGATGAAAGAAACCCAGTTGCTGTCAACGGATTCGGCTACAAATTCGCCGCTCCAGTCAGGATTGAAACGGTAAAGGGCGACTCGATCGCACTTCATGGTTTCGCGCAATTCTCGCGTTGTCGCGTGAAAAATTTCTCTGATATCTAATGTCTGCCGCATTCTTTCAATGACGCGGGCGATCGCTCTTTGTCGTAAAGCACTTTCTTGGAGTTCGGTTTCTGCTTGCTTGCGTTCGGTAATATCTACAGCCATTAAAGCGATGCCGATCGCTTTGCCGTTCTCGTCAATTAGCGCAGTATTATACCACTCGCAGACGATAATTTTGCCATTTTTTGTGATCGTTTGGTTCGTGCTGCAACTGCCGCTGAAGTTGGCATTTATGTGGTTATTTAAAATTTGATCTGCTGGCTGGAGGCAGCTTGACGGCAAGATAAAATCCGGGGCATTCCTGCCGATAACTTCTTGCTCGCTGTAGCCAAAAATAGCAACGGCTGCGGGATTCCAAGTGATAATTTCTAAATTCAGGTTTAACTCGATCACTGCGATCGGCGTTTGCTGCAATAAAAATGAAATTCTTTGCTGCGATGCTAGCAGTTTTTCTTGAGCTAATTTGCGGTCTGTGAAGTCATTAGCGGTGACGAGAATTTGTTTAGGTTTACCATCAGTTGTTCTGAGAAATACGGTATCCCAACTGTGCATCCAGCGCCATTCACCGTTTTTGTGTTTCATTCGGTATTGACATTCAATCACATCGCCGTCTTTGGCTCGCTCCACTTTTTGGACGCTTTCCAAAAAGTTTGACAAATCCTCGGGGTTGAGCAGCGTTGACATCATTGCTGTACCCATATCTTGTATTTCTTGGGTAGTGTAGCCTAGCATCACTGCAATTTGTCTGTTGCAATAAACATTCCGCTGTTCAATCAAATCGTAAACATACAATAGGTTGGGATTGGAATCGGCGATCGCCTGAATGAAGTGTTGGCTTTCTCGGAGAGCAGATTCAGCTTGTTTGCGTTGCGTAGCTGCCGCCACGGCATCGCTAATATCTCGCGCTACCATAATCACTGAGTCTTGCGAAAGCACAGAAACTTTAGCGTCTAGCCAAACTTCGCGCTCTCCGACTGTATAGCTATATTCAACATTGATACTTTGCTTCGTTTTGAGAACTTGTTGGATGGCATTTAATACTAAATCTGCCACAGGTTCCGGCAAAACTTCGTGGGCGGTTCTGTTAATCATTTCGCTTGCAGGTTTCACCAAATTCGCCGCTGCTGTCGGGGCGATTTTGATGCAGCGCCCTTCGGCATTTCTGACTAAAACTATGTCAGTCATGGCGGCAAAAATCGCCCGCAATTCTGCTTCAGATTCTTGCAGAGCTTGCTCGGCGAGGATGCGGGTGCGAATTTCTGCTTGCAACTGTTGATTTTGTAGATCGAGCTGCTGAAGTCGGTTTTTTTCTTGATCGATCAGTTTAGCTTGAGCGATCGCGATCCCTAGTTGAGCCGCCACAGCTTCTAACAAGTCGATTTCATCTTCCGTCCATTCCCGGTAGCGATCGCACTGGTGCAAACAAATAGCGCCGTTTGCCCTGCCTTGGTACGAAGTGCGAATTGCCAGCATCGATTTCAACCCAACCTCGCGGCAAATCGGTTGAACAGCTTGCAAAAGAGGGTCTGAGTAAACATTATTGGAGGCGATCGCCACATCTTGGATCATCATTTGTACGACGTGAGGATTGCCCCAAATTGGAACAGATACGTTCCGAATCGATGCGCACTCGGGTTCTAGATACTCAGCCGCCAGAGGAATATCGACTTGAGGGGTAGTAACGTAAGTATGAATCAAACAGCGATTGGCGCGGAATGCCTGACCGATTTGAGTTGCGGCTGTTTGAAATATTTGCTCTGGCTGTAAGCTCGATCGAATTTGTTGAGTTATTTTTGCAATCAGCAATTCTCGCTGAACTTGCCGTCCTAAAGCAGCTTTAGCTGTCGCCGTTTCTATTTCTGCTTGCTTGCGATCGCTAATATCAAAAAGTACGCCATACCAAACAATATCGCCATTCTCCCGCAGTTCTGGTCGAGAATTAGATTGCAGCCATTTGAGTTTCCCCGACGGCGTAACAATCCGCCATTCGCAGGCTAAAGGTTCTAAAGTTAGAGCGCTAGCAGCAATTTGTTCTCCCAGATATTGTCGATCATCTGGATGATTTTGAGCGAAGCACAAATCAGGATTGTTTAAGATATCCTCACTCTCTAATTCATAAATCTCCCGACAACCATAACTGATATATTCAAATTTGAAACTTCCCTCTGACTTCTTTATGAATTGATAAATAACTCCCGGTATATTGACCGCCAGTTTCTGTAACCGCGCTTTGCTTTCCCGGAGTGCTTGTTCTGTCCGTTTGCGGAATTCCACCTCTCGTTGCAGTTGAGCATTCTGGTGTTTTAATTGTTTCGATAGCTGTTGTATAATCAGTTGACTTTCGATCCGCACTAAAACTTCTTCCACTTGAAAAGGCTTAGTAATGTAGTCAACACCGCCCACTTCAAAAGCTTTGACCTTGTGAAATATTTCATGAAAAACGCTCAAGAAAATTACCGGAATTTCGCGAGTGTTTTCATTAGCTTTCAGTCTTTTGCAGACTTCGTAGCCGTTCATTTTGGGCATAGCAATATCTAGCAAAATCAAGTCTGGAAGAACGGTAAAATTAGCATTGACCGCCATTTCTCCCGAAATTGCCCGCTGAACTTTATACCCTTCTTTCGTCAATATATTTGAGAGAAACCGGAGGTTGTTGGGTCGATCGTCTACAATTAAAATATGAATTTTTTCTTTGTCGATCACCATTTTTTGTCTTGCCATTTTAAATTTTAGGGTATGAGCAGCAGATCAATGATTTAATGAGTTGAGCATTTTTCTGACAGTAAAAATTATTGATCAAATATTTTAAAACTCAGCAAATAGAGGATTATTTTTATATATTGGTTGATCGAATAACCTGCATCACAGGGGATTTAAGCCCCCACCTTTAGGTGGATTGTTTTTAGGCTGGGGCTTAAATCCCCTGCCTAAAAACTCCACTGTCAACTGTCAACTGTCAACTGTCAACTGAACGCTGCCCGATCGAACAGATGGAAATATTCACATCAACCGACAAACTATCGGCGAATCCAGCTCAATGTAGGGGATTTAGACCCGATCTTGAAAACAATCTATCACAAGGTGGAGGATTTAAACCCCTGAAGTTTGTAAATTGGTCAAAGGATAGAGA
>JAJAYT010000323.1 GCA_026786085.1 Microcoleus sp. CAN_BIN18
GCAAATGAAGTCAGTGGGAGAGGTAATGGCGATCGGGCGAACCTTCAACGAATCTTTCCAAAAAGCGCTACGGGGATTGGAAACCGGTCGCGCAGGTTTCGGGTGCGCCAAACCAGAAAAGTTGCCCAGTTTGGAACAAATTAGCGCCGGATTGCGCACGCCAAATCCCGATCGCATTTTTACAGTTCGCCACGCGATGATGATGGGAATGTCGGTGGAAGAAGTCTTTGAACTTACAGCAATTGACCCCTGGTTTTTGGATAAAATGCAGGAATTGTTGGAATCTGAGAAGTTCTTGAAACGAACTGCGCTCAAACAGTTGACAAAAGAGACAATGTTTGAAGTAAAGCAATTGGGATTTAGCGATCGCCAAATTGCTTACGCCACCAAAACATCAGAAGATGAAGTCCGCGCCTACCGCAAACAGTTAGGCGTAATACCGATTTACAAAACAGTTGATACCTGTGCCGCTGAATTTGAAGCATTCACACCGTATTACTATTCCACCTACGAAGTGGGAGCGGCAATTTGGGAATTGGGCGATGAAGAAAAGAAGATTTCGCCCGTTGGCCACAGTCTCGCGCCGGAGTCGGAAGTTTTGCCTTCTACTAAGCGAAAAGTGATGATTCTAGGTGGTGGGCCGAACCGGATCGGACAGGGGATTGAGTTCGATTATTGTTGCTGCCACGCTTCCTATTCCCTCGGGGAAGATGGGTTTGAGACAATTATGGTCAACTCGAACCCGGAGACGGTTTCGACAGATTACGATACGAGCGATCGCCTGTATTTTGAACCGCTAACCAAAGAAGATGTTCTCAACATCATTGAGGCGGAAAATCCCGAAGGAGTAATCATTCAATTTGGCGGACAAACACCGCTGAAATTGGCGATTCCTTTACAAAAAGCCTTGGAAAATCATCCTGACGTACAAACAAAAATCTGGGGAACTTCACCGGATTCAATTGATAGTGCTGAAGACAGGGAAAGATTTGAAAAGATTCTGCGGGAGTTGGATATTCAGCAAGCAGCTAACGGTTTGGCGCGCAGTTATGAGGATGCTTTGATAGTAGCTGGGCGGATCGGTTATCCGGTGGTGGTGCGGCCGAGTTACGTGTTGGGCGGGCGAGGCATGGAAATTGTTTATTCCGATACAGAATTGGAACGTTACATGACCTATGCGGTGCTAGTCGAACCAGATCATCCGATTTTAATTGACAAGTTCTTGGAAAATGCGATCGAGGTTGATGTAGATGCGATCGCAGATTCTACTGGCAATGTCACCATCGGTGGTATTATGGAACATATCGAAGAAGCGGGTATTCACTCCGGTGACTCGGCTTGTTCCATCCCTTACCAAACGCTTTCCGACGCAGCTTTAGTCACAATCCGCCGCTGGACTATAGAGTTAGCAAAATCGCTAAAAGTGATCGGGTTGATGAACATTCAATTTGCCGTACAAGGGGAACAAGTTTTCATTTTGGAAGCTAACCCGCGGGCTTCTCGGACAGTACCTTTTGTATCCAAGGCGATTGGGGTTCCGCTAGCAAAAATGGCGTCGCGAGTCATGTCCGGCCAAACTCTGGAAGCTTTGGGCTTTACTAAAGAGATTGTACCAATTCATGTTTCTGTGAAAGAGGCTGTGCTACCATTTGCTAAGTTCCCAGGAACTGATACATTGTTAGGGCCGGAAATGCGATCGACTGGCGAAGTCATGGGAATTGACACAGATTTTGGCAAAGCCTTCGCCAAAGCTCAACTCGGTGCAGGCCAAGTGATGCCGCTGTCGGGAACTGTGTTGGTTTCGATGCGCGATCGGGATAAACTAGCAGTAGTCCCAGTGATCAAGGAATTCTTAGAATTGGGTTTCAAAATAGTAGCAACCCACGGCACACGGAAAGTTTTGCTAGAGCAAGGTTTAGACGTAGATTTGGTATTGAAGCTGCATGAAGGGCGGCCAAATTTGTTGGATTCAATCAAGAATGAGAAAATTCAACTAATTATTACCACACCTTCTGGCGAAGAATCCCGCGCTGACGGAATCTTTATCCGCCGCACAGCTTTGACTTACAAAATCCCGATTATTACGACAATAGCCGGTGCCAAAGCGACAGCAGCGGGAATTCGATCGCTCAAATCTCACCCGATGGAAGTGAAAGCAATTCAAGACTATTACCCGCAAATGTAGGTGATTGTAGGGTGCGCACTGCGCACCTTACAAAAGACTTATTGTATAAATCTTTGATTGATAGCTCAACCGCAGATGTAAGGCAGATAACGCAGATAAACGCAGATAATTTCAAGATAGTTTGGAACTTTTGCAATCTTGTCTAAACTACGGTTTGTTAGCTACAAACTTAACCGGTGCGCAGTGCACACCCTACAAGCTAGGGTGCGCACCATCCAAAATCTAATCTGAATCAGAATCTAAAGCACCGCTAGACAGCATCAATCTCGGCCAAAGCAATAAGAAAAAGCCCATCCAAGCTAATAAAGGAATCGCGACTAAAACAGTTATCCAAACAGTTTTTAGCAAAAACCAACTACCGGAAATTAGACTCGTTCCAGTCAAAAGAATCGACCAAGGCTGACACCACCAAGGTTTGTAATTCCAAGGACTAATAGCTTTTTGTTCGGAAATAGATTTCATGTTTTTAGTAATTTTTCATATATAATAACAGAGTTAGCTCCATTAACCTAATTTAAACATTCATCACCTGTTCGGCTGTCAGCGTTAATTCTGGAAAAGTCCGCGACACAATTCGATCGCTACCCTTAAACGCAGTTGTTTGATAGTTACCGTCTGCATCCAAAAGGTGGACAAATATAGTCGCAATTTTTGGCTTTCCGATGAATTTAGAGCTAGCAATTGCTAAATAATCGACAACCCAATATTCGGCAATTCCCAGACGCTGATACTCATCCAATTTATGAATATAATCGACATTCCAATTCATTGATGTTACCTCCACCGCCAATTGAATTGGTTCACGCAAAGCAGCATAAGCAGAACGGTTCGATCGCCATAAATCGCGATCGATCACGCTGACATCTGGTCTCCGCCCTTGTTCGACTCCGGCTTTAGTTACAGTTCTGATAGCTGTTTTGCTTGTCACTACAAAATTTAAGCTCAGGTTTTTTATTTGAGCGTGAAAAGAGTATAAGATGCAGTCAGCAACATCAATATGATTTCTGGTTGGAAATATTTCGATAATCTCTCCGTTCACCAGTTCGTATAATCCATCTTCGGGACATTCTACAAGAAATTGGTCAAAGCTGATTTTTGCAATCATCAGACTTATCCTTATTTTGCAGGAATACTATTAGTCTATACTAGCACAGCCAGAAATGAATTTGTTTTTTTGACCGCAGATGAACGCGGATGAGTGCGGATGAACAAAAGATCGTAGCGTAGCGGGGCGTAAGCCATCGCCCTCGCTGATATTTAACACGCTATATTTCACGGAAATGGTAAAATGCGATCGAGACGATTAGAACGTGATTAATGCTCCTAACCCATGCGGTCGATCGCTTCTTCCTTCTTCCTTCTTCCTTCTTCCTTCTTCCTTCTGCTATAAAGTAACAAACCTAGAAACCGAGCCACTCCAAGGTCAACCCCGAACCATGAGACTAGACGAAGCCGTCGAATTTGCCGAAAACCCAGAGCCACGGTGTCCCTGCGTCCTCCTGCTGGACACCTCCGGCTCCATGCAAGGCGCACCCATAGATGCCTTAAATGAGGGGTTGGAAGTCTTTAGGAATGACCTAATTAAAGACGAACTAGCTAAAAAGCGAGTCGAAGTCGCGATTATTTCATTTGACAATCAGATCAAAGTCGTGCAAGACTTTGTAACCGCAGACCAATTCGAGACACCGCTGCTGACAGCCCAAGGACAAACCCACATGGGCGCCGGCATTCAGCTAGCACTAGATACCATCGCCGCCCGCAAATCGGAATACCGCAATAATGGCATTACCTACTACCGCCCGTGGGTATTTATGATTACCGACGGCGAACCTCAAGGCGAATCAGACGATGTTGTGGAAATAGCCGCACAGCGCATTAGAGAGGAAGAAACTAACAAACGCGTGGCTTTTTTTGCAGTCGGAGTCGAAGGTGCTAATATCGCTCGTCTCGCAGAAATTGTCGAGCGCACGCCTGTAAAATTGAGAGGATTAGATTTTCGAGAGATGTTCATCTGGCTGTCGGCTAGTATGCAGAGAGTTTCTCACTCAAAAATTGATGAACAAGTTGCACTACCGCCGCCCGGATGGGGAACTGTTTAGTCATTAGTCATTAGTCATTGGTCATTAGTCATTGGTCATTGGTCATTAGTCATTAGTTATTAATAGGAATAGATTTTTTTAATCTCTCTACACAATGAATAAAACTAATAATTGATGATAATGATTGTAAAGCGGAGACACGAACTAAGGTTTTTTTCTTATTCCTTTATTAAACAACTCAATCTAGATTGTGTCTTACTTTTGGTGACTAAAGACTAAGGACTAATGACTAAGGACTAATGACCAATAACTAATGACTAAAGACTAAGGACTAATGACTAAGGACTAATGATCAATGACTAATAACTAATAACTAATGACCAATGACTAATGACTTGGGACTATTGACTAATTGGCAAGTTGTAGCAGCATCGGTTACTGGTACGAGCCACGAAAAACGATCGCAACCCTGTCAAGATGCCCACTGTTGGCGCGTCTTACCTAACGGTGTTTTAGTAGCAGCAGTTGCTGATGGCGCGGGCTCGGCTGCACTCGCAGAAGTTGGAGCGAAAATTGCTGTAGAAGCGGTTGTGGAAACGATTTGTCAACAGGATTTGCAGCCTGAAAGTGACGACGAATGGCAGGTATTTTTGACAACATCTCTGCAAGTCGCGCGGGCGGCTGTGGAAGCAGAAGCGGCAACGCGGGAAGTGGCGGCGAGGGATTTAGCTTGCACTTTAATTGCGGTTGTGGCTACGCCGGAATTGATCGCGGTTGCTCAAATTGGCGATGGTGCGGCGGTGGCGGGTGATAGTGCGGGAAATGCGATCGCCCTTACCATACCTCCTTGCGGCGAATATATCAATGAAACTATCTTTTTGATTTCGCCAAATGCGATCGAAACTGCGCAATTTAAGGTGATGCGCGAACAACTGCGGCACTTGGCGGTGTTTTCCGACGGCTTGCAAATGCTCGCTCTCAAAATCCCGGAAGGTACGCCACACGGGCCGTTTTTTGCACCGTTGTTTCGGTTTTCGGGCACAGTGAAGGAAGATGCGGATGCGAAAGAGCAGTTAGAGTCGTTTTTGCGATCGCCCAGAGTCTCCCAACGCACCGATGATGATTTAACATTATTATTGGCCACTTTTTTGAGTTCGGATGCAAAGGCAAATTTCAAATAGATCGATTGCAAAAGCGAACATCTATCTGCGTCAATCGGCGTTGCATCTGCGGTTAAAACTTCCCGATTCTGAATTTGGCAACAAGTAAGAATGCGTTCAACAGATCGATCGGCGAAAATTTGGTACGCTTCTATAATAAAATCGAGGTGTCACACAATTCTGGTTTAGTCTGTACAGTAGGTCGTCGTTTGCAAGCACAAGAGATTAAGGATAAGCTCAACTCCCTAATTAGCACAGCAGATCCAATAGATCCGAGTTTGGCGAGAAGATTGGATGAAATCAATCGCTGGGTGAAAGATGTTAAACCCGGTTCGCTAACTGCTAAGAAATTTGTGATGGCTTTTTTGCTACAGCTTATCCGAGATTCTCAGATTTGGCTGGCAGTTCAATCTCTACCTTCGGAAAGAGAACGAGAAGCGGCGTTTGAGTTAATGACTCCGGGAGAAAGGTATTGGTACAGCTATCTATTTCCTAAATGGCTGAGGGAAAACGATCGCAAATTTTACATCTGGAAGCAAAAACTCAAGACCGGTCAATTCGATCCGGCTGATGATATAGTGATTCGTGCGATCGCCGCCCGGATTGTCGAACGCCAAGGCACTTTTTTGTATCGCTACGTTGCGGATCTTTCTATGGCTACCGATTCGATCGTTAGCAACCGCCAACAGCAGCCCCTTTGCATTCAAGTTACTACTCTTTCGGATGAGTTTTCTGAACAAAAATATCAAAATTGGCAACAAACTCTTCAAGATTGGGGGATTGACAGAGGACTATTTTTAAGTTATGATACAAAAGATGCAAATTTCCTGAACCAGTTAGTTAACATTGCATTATATAATAGCGATAATTTGCCCGCAGGTCGTTACCTCAAATTTCCATAAATCAACCCGATCTGCTGCTGAGAATAGTCGCACTGTTAAAAACTCGATAAAACTCGGTGAATAATAAATTTTGAATAAGTTACAGATTGCAGAATTCTAGACAATACTACAAACCTAAGCCTCCGATCGCTTCCCGCAAAAGGGAAGGCTACACCAAGATTTTTCCTCCCTTTTTCTGTTTCTGGCAAACTGTGGCCACAGGCGATCAAGGTGAATGCTAAGCAACCGGAAGATTTACCGAAGCAATCATCCTTTGGTAAGGTGCGCAATGCGCACCCTACGAAATTTAAAGGTGATACATATAGCCTTTCGAGCTCTCATATGAGGTACTATCCGGCATAGGGCATAGGGCATAGGGCATACTCACTTTTTTGAGAACCGCTATAATTCCTGGCTAAGCAATGGGAATATTTACTGAAAAAATCCATTTTGTCAAATAACTAGCAACTAGGTCTAAATTGAATTGAGATTTGATTGAATCGCGGTGAAGTTGTTGGAATAAAATTACATCAAAATCAATACTATGACAGTACAAGGTACGAACACCGTTGAAAACAACTTGCACAAACTCTGGGAAGAACTGGAAGCAGCCAGAAAAATGCAGGATGACTGGATGAATCACGGGGTAGATTTTGTTGATTTGTATGTGGAAGATGCGGGCGGTGATTGGTTGGAAAAGTGGGGGAAAAATGAAGAAGAATTAGAAGAGATAAAAATTAACAAGGTAGATGTTGAAGCGGCCAAAGTGGCGATCGGTATTTCCGACTTTTGGCATACCGAACTGCTGGAAACTGCTTTGAGTAGCCGTGGCGATCGCAGCCAAAACCAGTGTTATGCTGGGCAAGAAGTTAAGCACAAACGGCTATCACTCTTGGGTGGAGCGATTTTTGGTGCTGTTGTTACCGATCGCCTCTACCGTGAATATCCCGACCTAGATTGCGATGCTATCTCAACTTTAAAAGCTCGTTTAGCAGACAATCAAAAACTCTCGGAATTTGCACAAAGTTTGAATTTGAAGGAACTAAATTGGCGTGTTTGTAGTGGTCAAAAAACAGACCAAATTGAGTACAATAGATTTTTAGCTGAAACTTTTGAGGCTTTGTTGGGCGCGATTTATTTGGAGTTCGATCGCGATTTTTTCCGTGCGGGTAACTGGCTGATTCAAAAGTTGATTGAACCAACTCTGGGCGAACATCTCGATCTAACTCAGCAGTCGAAAGGTACGCTGGAAAACGAGCTAAAACGGCGGGAAATCCTGGGGGCGGAGATTCTTGAGGCGATCGCGATCGACTATCTGTACAACCGCTTTCCCGATCGCAACAGCAGCCAGCTAACTCGTTGGAAAAATCTGTTAGGGGCTAAAGAGATTTTCCCGAAAGAGTTTAAAACAAAATTAGGCAGTCATTATCTGGAATTGGAGAGCAATTTCTCGCGTACCCGCGACTGGCTGGTGGATAATTTCATCAAAACCGCAGTTGACGAACTGGAAGACGAAACAGGCGATCGACTACAATAAAATCAACTCCTCAAAAAAATGGGAAAACAGCAATGGTTACACAACTGCAATCTCCCGAAAAATCAAAGATCATCTACCCCGACGATAACGGCGAACCGATGTCAAACAATACGGATCAGTTTCGATTAATCGTTTGGATTAAAGAAAATTTAGAATTGCTGTTTGCAGACGATCCGAATGTTTTTGTAGCAGGTGACTTGCTTTGGTATCCGGTGGAAGGGAATAATAAACTACGCCAAGCGCCAGATGTGATGGCAATTTTTGGCATCCCCAAAGGATATCGAGGTTCTTACCAACAGTGGAATGAAGATAATATTGCGCCGCAAGTCGCCTTTGAAATTTGGTCGCCGGGAAATCGTCTGACTCCGATGATGCAAAAATTTCAATTTTACGAACGCTACGGTGTGGAAGAATACTATTTGTACGATCCAGAAAAATTGGAACTGATAGGATGGTTGCGGGTTGAGGGAAAATTAGAACAGATCGAACAAATGGAGGGTTGGGTAAGTCCGAGACTGGGAGTGCGGTTTCAATTATCTGAAACAGGACTCGAAATGTTCGGGCCTTCTGGAGAACCATTTATGAGTTTTGCTCAGATCGATCGACTGCGACAGCAAGCCGAGGCGCGGGCCGAACAAGAACGGCTGCGGGCCGAACAAGAACGGCTGCGGGCCGAACAAGAACGGCTGCGGGCCGAACAGGCAGAAATGCTGCTGGAACAAGAACGATCGCGATCGCAAGCTTTAGAATTAAGACTGCGAGAAATGGGAATCGAGCCCGATCGATTGTAAGCACAATTGCAAAATTGAACTATTGTGGAACAGGCCGGAAAGCCTGTTGCGGAGTTTTCCAGGACGGGCAGGATGCCCATCTCACAATAAAATAGAATTACGGGTTTATCAGTGGGGTAGCTTTCCTTAATCTAAAATCCAAAATCTCAAATCTCAAATTGATTAATCCCCTATCCCTAACCGAATTCTATGCAGTTGCAGCGCCAATTTAGCGGACAACTGATTGCGATCGACACTAACACGGCGATCGCCAGTGGCGGTGAAGGTCGCATCTACCCGATCGCCCAAGACTCGTCCCTAGTAGCAAAAATCTACCACAGACCGACAGACGAAGACGGCGACAAACTCACTGTCATGTTTAGTATGCCGCCGGATGCGCCGATCGCGGAACCAGGACACGCTTCAATTGCTTGGCCGATCGATTTGCTGCATACTGTCGGCGGGCGAGAAAAAATCGTCGGTTTTGTGATGCCGCGTATCAAGAAAGCCTTGCCGGTACACACTTTCTACACACCCAAAACCAGGCGCGAACAAAAACCGCTATTTAACTACCTGTACCTCCACCGTACCGCCCGAAATCTCGCCTCGGCTGTAAACGCCCTCCACATCAGGGGTTACGTCATTGGCGATGTCAACGAGTCGAACATTCTCGTCACGGATACGGCTTTGGTAACGCTGGTAGACACCGATTCGTTTCAAGTGCGCGATCCTTATACAGGTTACGTTTATCGGTGTCCGGTAGGGAAACCGGAGTTTACGCCGCCGGAATTGCAGGGGCAGACTTTCCGTGATATCGATCGAGCTCCAGAGCACGATTTGTTCGGTTTAGCGGTGCTAATTTTTCAATTGCTGATGGAAGGTACTCACCCGTTTGCGGGAGTTTATCTCGGTAGCGACGAACCGCCGTCTTTGGAGGCGAGAATTCGATCGGGCCATTTTCCCACCGGTACGAAGCGAATTCCCTACCGCCCGATGCCCGCAGCGCCGCCCTTCGAGATGCTGCATCCCCGGCTGCGACAGATGTTTATCCGTTGTTTTGAGGAAGGACACGGCAATCCGGCGGCGCGCCCGGATGCCAAAACTTGGGTGAATGCGATTCGGGAAGCCGAAGATGCTTTGGTGACTTGCAGCAAAAACACTCAGCATAAATACGGAAATCATCTGAGTCGATGCCCTTGGTGCGATCGGGCAAAAATGCTCAAAGGTCGCGATCCGTTTCCTTCGCGGCAGGCAGTCAGCAACGGATTGCACTTGCAGCCTGCCAAAACCAAGCGTAAAAAGCCCTTACCCCAGCCTCCTGTGCGGGAACCCGCAGTGCGGAGACCACAGCTCGCCACGGGGCTACCGCGCCAAATCGGGCAGTACCAAGTGCCACTGCTACCGATGCCGATGTCTTCTCGGAGTCGGACTCCTGCGCCTCGGGCTCCCGTTGGCAAGTTTGAGCGCATTTTGCAGGATACTGCTTGGGGATGTGTGTGGGGGAGTTTGTGTTTGGCGGCGACGGCGGGAGTTGTTTCGGCGATCGCTGAGGGCGGCGGCGCTGTTTTGGGGGCGATTTTTGTGGGTTCGATTTGGGGCAGTTTTTTTGGGATGATGTGGGGCGTTTTTACTTTGTCGCCGAACCAGATTTGGCGGAAGTGGGGGGGAGTTTTGGTAGGGGCGGCTTGGGGGGCTTTTGTGTTGGCGGCGATCGCCGGTGCGGTGTCTGGGGCGATTAATGGCAATCCGGCGATCGGGCAGGCGATTTTGTCTGGCGCGGGAGTTGGTGCTGTCTGGGGCTTTGTTTGGGCGATTTTTCGGCCTCCTCTGGCGATGCCAGTCGGGAGGGTGTGGGGCCGGCGGGGACTGTATTTGGGAGCGGTTTGGGGAGCGTTTTTGGGGAATGTGGCCGGTGTTTGTTTGGGTGCGGGGTTGGTGGTTTGGCAGCAATATAATGGTCAGATGCGGCCGGTGAACGAGTTTGCGAGTTTGTTGCTTGGTGTGGCGATCGTGGCGGCGGGTGTGGGTGCGGTTGGGGGTTTAGTTTCTGGGAGTTTCTTGGGTTTTTGCGGGTTTTCGCCGAAACTGCCGATCGCATTTCAGCCTTCGGGTGTTAAGGGTGGGGCTTTGGGGGCGATTTGGGGCAGTTTTTTGGGGACTTTTGCGGGTGCTGTGTTGGGGGCGGGGGTGTCTGCGATATTTCCGGCTGTTAGCGCTGGGGTGCCGATGGAGTTGGGGCCTGTCGCAGGGGCGATCGTCGGGGCTGGTTTGGGAGCGATTTGGGGCGTAGTTTCGGGTACTGTTTGGGGGGCTTTGGGAAAGTGGTGAGCGGGTTGGAGTGTATTTTTGGGTAGAAAATGCGTGAATTGGTAGGTGTAAAAATCGAGGTGTTAATTTTGGGGGTTTGGGGTACTTTTATTTTCAAAAATGGGCAAAACAGCCGCAATTAACCTCAAACCCTATTAGGGATTGAAACAAATTTATAATCGTGCTCTCTCAACTCCTTTTCATAGCCGCAATTAACCTCAAACCCTATTAGAGATTGAAACAAATTTATAATCCAATACGGTTCACTTAAGATTGTCCGAAGAGAGGAACGTTAGCGAAGCGATCCGTTCGCCGAAGGCGTTCCCGTTCGCCGAAGGCGTTCCCGAAGGGTAGGGTAGGAAAGCAATCGCAGGATATATTTTTCATAGTTTTTTACCGCATGGATCGTCTTAAGTAAACCGTATTGATTTATAATCTTTACTAGATGATCAGGAATGAGAATTAAATAACTTCCACAAGTTTGTGGGATGTCCCGCCCGTCTTGAACAGGCTTTCCTGCCTGTTCCACAATAACAATTAAAATTGTAAGTTATTTAATTCGCGATCCTAAGCAGGATATCAAAGCTGCAATCAACCTAACTTGCTATCAAAAATTGAAACTTTTTTAAGTTTGAAAACACTTTTCATACTGCCACCGCAATCAATCTAAATCCCGATCGCCGATTGCAACAATCCAACCTTCGCTAGGTGAATCGTACATCGTCGGTAGCCTTTCTGTCGGGCTTGCGGCGGAGCGCTTGGCGGCACAGGATATTTAAAAGGTAACAGATCGTATTGAGAAATCACTGCATTTATGCTAACATTACTTTAACACTTGCAGGATGAGCGCCAACACCCTGTTAAACTTTTTGGTCAAACTTTTCTTTCTCTCTTCTGCGAAGTCAATCTCAAATCTCAAATAGACTGACCCGAACTTCTGCACTATGCTCAACATTCCTCAACTGATTGCTAAAGAACTTTCCATCAATCTTTCCCAAGTCAATAATGCTCTGGAACTTTTCGCCGAGGGCGCAACTATTCCGTTTATTGCCCGCTACCGCAAAGAACGTACTGATTCCCTCAACGAAATTCATCTGCGGGATATCTCCGATCGCTTTACCTATTTGACGGAAATTGAAGACCGCAAAAAGTCGATTTTAGAGACGATCGCCTCCCAGGACAAACTCACGGTCGAATTGCAAGCGAAAATTGAATCTTGTTTGCAAAAAAATGAACTAGAAGACCTTTATCTGCCTTACAAACCCAAGCGGCGGACGCGGGCGACAATTGCGAGAGAAAAAGGTTTGGAACCGCTGGCAATTTTTATTAAGTGTCTGAACTTGCCGACGGCTAAACCTGCCGATATGGAAGCGGAAGCAGCTAAATATATTTCGGAAGAAAAGGGAGTTAAAACAGCAGAAGAAGCTGTCAAAGGTGCTGGGGATATTTTGGCGGAAGCGGTTTCGGAAAAAGCTGAATACCGAGCTTATTTGCGAGATTTTTTGATGAAAACTGGGGTTTTTGTCTCGAAAATTAAAGCTGATTTCCCGGAAGGCAGCACTAAATTTGAAATGTACCGCAATTACCAAGTTGCAGCCAGAAATGTTCAGTCACACAATATGTTAGCGCTGTTTCGCGGGGAAACGGAAGCGGTTTTAGATTTGGAATTAGCCTTTGATGAATCGGCGGTGATGGCTTATTTGGACGATCGCGAAATTAGAACTAGGATACCCGAAGTTAAAGAGTTTTATCGATCGACCTTGAAGGATGCTTTCAACCGACTGATGAAGACTTCGTTAATTACGGAAGTGCGATCGCACAACAAAGCCATCGCTGACATCGAGTCCATCGCCACCTTTGAAACCAACCTCCGCGAGTTGCTGCTGTCAGCGCCGGCGGGAATGAAACCCACATTGGCGATCGATCCGGGATTTCGCACGGGCTGCAAAGTTTCCGCCCTCGACGAAACCGGGCAGTTTTTGGAATATCAAGCAATTTTCCCGCACCAAGCGGCAGGTCAGCGCCAACAAGCTGGTAAAATTGTCAAGCATTTGATTGAAAAATATAAAATTGAATTAATTGCGATCGGCAACGGTACAGCTTCCCGCGAAACAGACGACTTTGTGTCGGAAGTTTTGGCAGATATGGACCAAAAACCGATTAAAGTCATGGTGAATGAATCCGGTGCATCGATTTATTCCGCGAGTGATGTGGCGATCGCCGAATTTCCCGACCTCGACATCACAATTCGCGGCGCAGTCAGCATCGGAAGGCGCTTGCAAGACCCTTTAGCCGAACTTGTGAAAATTGACCCGAAATCCATCGGAGTCGGTCAATACCAGCACGACGTTGCCCAAAAGCTGCTCAAAAAGAAACTCGACGAAACTGGGCAGTTTTTGGAATATCAAGCAATTTTCCCGCACCAGGCGGTCGGTCAAAGACAGCAAGCTGGTAAAATTGTCAAGCATTTGATTGAAAAATATAAAATTGAATTAATTGCGATCGGCAACGGTACAGC
>JAJAYT010000324.1 GCA_026786085.1 Microcoleus sp. CAN_BIN18
GGGCAAGGCTAATGAAAAAGTGATTAGTTACCAGCAGGGCAATTTGCTGGTGAATATTGACTTCTAAATTTGGCTTTTGCTCCTTAATTTTCAGGATTTGACAAATTGTTACCGTTTCGGAAAAATTCATGATTCCTTCTGGTTCTGGTCAAGCTTTTGAGTCCCTCCAAGCTGAAGCGATCGATTTGATCGATCGATTACCCATGTTGAAGCACGAAGAGTGGATCGAACGATCGCTCTCTACTATAGTGCAAATGGCCGGAGACGAGCTCGATCGCCTAGACTGGAAAATTATCTCGTCGTCTCTGCGAGATATGGAAAAGGCTTTCTCTATGTTTTATCCTTACCGCCACGTTCGCAAAATTGTGATTTTTGGTTCGGCGAGGGTGTCGCCAGAATCCCCAGAATATCTAATGGCGAGAGATTTTGCTAGAGCCATTGCCGAGCAGGGATTTATGGTGATTACTGGTGGGGGCGGCGGCATTATGCAAGCAGGGAATGAGGGCGCGACTGCTGAACGTTCTTTTGGGCTGAATATTCAGTTACCTTTTGAGCAAGGTTCTAATCCTTTCATTGCGGGCGATCGCAAATTGCTCAATTTTAAATATTTTTTCACTCGCAAGTTATTCTTTCTGCGGGAAAGCGATGCTTTAGCTTTGTTCCCGGGCGGTTTCGGGACTCTGGACGAGGCTTTTGAGTGTCTGACTTTGACTCAAACTGGTAAGTTTGGGCCTGCTCCTTTGGTATTGATCGATCGACCAGGGGGAGATTATTGGCACGATTGGAATGCTTTTGTGCAAAAACAATTGCGGGGCCGGGGTTTGATTTCTGCTGACGATCGCAGCCTGTATACGATTACAGACGATGTAAATGTTGCTTGCGAGGCGATCGCAAGTTTTTATCTGGTTTATCACTCCTGTCGCTATGTGGAGGGAAAACTGGTAATTCGTTTGAAGTCTGAACTTTCTGATGAGAATGTCGATCGGCTAAATACTGATTTTAGCGATATTGTTGTTACCGGAAAAATTGAAAAAAGTAAAGCTTTCCCCGCCGAAGCCCCAGATGAAACCTTCGATTTGCCGCGCCTAGTTTTGCATTTTAACCAGCGGCATTCGGGCCGGCTTTATCAGCTAATTGCTGCGATAAATGAAATGGGTGCAGCTTCGCCAGCGGCAGCACATCCCGAACAAAAGTAGCCAGTTGTCATTAGTCATTAGTCATCAGTCATTAGTCATTAGTTATTAGTCATCAGTCATCGGTCATTTTTTCAAGAAACAGGATTATTAAATTAGATGCGCGCTAGCTTATCAAACGGTAGAAGGCACAAAGTGAAAAATTAAAGGTGCAAAATGTATGGCTTACAGCGATTTTAGTTTGGCAAGCGTCAAAAAATTGTTAAATTTAACGATTTCGCCCAGACAAGATTTGTTTTCGGCTGTACCTGCTTTGGAATGCAGCAATCATTTAACAGAAACTTTAGCTTATAATGTGCCTTTTGCTCTGGCGAGTAATACGGAAAAATCACGCTCAGAAATGATTATTGCACCGATTTTGTTGGAACTTACCAAACAGTTTCCCGATCGCATTAGTTTGTTTTCGGGAGTGGATTTTACGGTTGACAGCGATTTGGGATTAAACGGGAGTTGCGATTTTCTGATTAGTCGATCGGTGGAACTCCTGATTATTAGCGCGCCGGCGATTTTAATCGTTGAGGCTAAAAAGGAAAATATTAATGCTGGGTTGGGTCAATGCGTGGCCGAAATGTATGCAGCTCAACTGTTTAATGAACGTGAGGGAAATCAGGTATCAAAGATTTATGGGGTTGTGACAACGGGAGAAATTTGGAAGTTTTTAACGCTGGAAGAGCAATTAGTTAAAATAGATTTATTGGAGTATTTTTTGAATCAGGTTGATAAAATATTGGGGATTTTGGCGATCGGCATTCAGAATGAGTAATTGTTAATGGGTAATTGTTAATGGTTATTTGTTAATGGTTATTTGCTGCTGATTTATTTACAATTTGGTAATATCACATATTCTGAAAACATATAAATATTGTAGGGGCGGGTTCCACCAACCATAACTGGCTAAAACCAATAATCTCGTAAACCCGCCCCCACCCAACCGCAAATCCTAATCTACCTCTTTTGAAATACCAGAAAATACAACCCAAATCTGTATAAAACCTTAAAAGTTACTTTACCTACAAATAGTAACTAATTTTTACACTAGATTATAACCAGTGTTAATTCTCAAATTTGTGCAAGCTCACTTCTCTTGAACTGACCAAAGGATAAAAACATGGATATCTTATCTAACACCGTGGCGCTATCGCGGATGCAATTTGCGCTAACTGCCATATTCCATATGCTGTGGCCGGTTTTGACTACTGGAATGGGGATTTATCTGGTAATTGTTGAGGGAATGTGGCTGAAAACTCGCAATCCTGACTATTACCTTCACGCTCGCTTTTGGTCTCAACTTTATGTCCTAAATTTCGGGATTGGGGTGGCTTCCGGTATTCCAATGGAGTTTCAATTTGGCACAAACTGGGCACCATTTTCCGAAGCAGTTGGTGACTTTTTTGGTAGCATTTTAGGGTTTGAAGCTTCAATGGCATTTATGCTAGAAGCTGGCTTTTTAGGAATTATGCTGTTTGGTTGGGGGCGCGTTCACCCGATCGTCCATTATTTCGCTACAATCATGGTAGCCTTCGGCGCAAACCTATCCACCGTATGGATTTTAGTCGCTAACTCCTGGCTGCAAACTCCTGCGGGTGGAGAAATGGTCAACGGCAAATTTGTTGTCACCGATTATTTCCAAGCAATTATGAATCCCTTTGCATTAAACAGCATTTTGCATATGTTTTTTGCAACGTTAGAAACATCCTTGTTTGTAATTGGCGGGATTAGCGCTTGGTACATTCTGAATAAACGTAACGAAGCTTTTTTTTCCAAATCTTTAAAAATTGCCATAGCGACAGCAATTGCAGTTGCACCTTTGCAAATATTCATCGGACATTTGAGCGCTGAACAAGTCTATCACTATCAGCCCACAAAATTAGCAGCAATCGAAGCTAAATGGGAAACTTCCCCAGCCGGAAGTTCAGCCGATTGGACTTTATTGGCTTTACCTAATGAAAAAGCTCAGAAAAATGACTGGGAAATCAAGATTCCTAATGGCTTAGGATATGTTCTAGAATTCAAACAAAAACTCTCGGAACCAGTCCTCGGCTTAAAAGAATGGAAGCCAGAAGATAGACCCCGAATGGTGGGTTTAATCTACTATTGTTTCCGCATCATGTCCGGGATTGGATTCTTCTTTTTAGGATTGATGTTGTTCAGTATCATTCAGTGGAGTAGAGGCAAACTTTCCGCTGAAAATATTAGCAGTCAATCTTGGCTGATGCGCGCTTGGGTATTAGCAGCACCACTGGGATATATTGCCGTAGAATCGGGTTGGATTGTGCGTTGTGTGGGGAGACAACCCTGGGTTTTATACGGGCAAATTCGCACTGCTGATGGAGTGTCAAATATCCCCGCTACCAATGTTTTAACTTCTCTCAGTTTCTTTGCAGTTATTTACAGCTTTTTGTTTGTTTGCGCCTTGTATTTTGGCAGTCGTATTATCCGCAAAGGCCCTAATTTAAATCTGCCGATTCCAGGTTTAGACAATCAACCTGCGATCGAAACTGAACCCGCAGAACACATTCCCGATCAACGTCCCGTAGAAGCACAACAATAGGAGATTATATGCAAGCTTTGGAGCATTTTCTCCCTGAAGTTTGGTTCGTGATTTTAGGTATATTTCTCTTGCTTTACGTCATGCTAGATGGCTTTGACTTAGGCGTGGGAATCTTATCCCTAACTGCGGATGACGATGAACGCAGGGGCATTTTAATGACCAGTTTGGGCAACGTTTGGGATGCTAACGAAACTTGGCTGGTTTTGATGGGAGGCGCTTTATTTGGCGCATTTCCCCTTGCTTATGGCACGATTTTAACTGCTTTGTACATACCGATTTGCATGATGCTCTTCGGTTTGATGTTTCGGGCTGTAGCCTTTGAGTTTCGCGAGCATTCTAACCGCAAGTTATTCTGGAATTACGCCTTTGGTGCGGGTAGTTTTTTAGCGGCTTTAGCTCAAGGATTTGCACTAGGTGCGGTGCTTGAAGGCATTGCGGTTGATGAAGCTGGGCATTTTGTGGGTACTACTTGGGATTGGCTGGATTGGCGATCGATCTTGGTGGCTTTGACACTCGTTCAAGGCTACGTTTTGATCGGTTCAACCTATCTAATTATGAAAACAGATGGGGAACTACAAACAAATCACTATCGCACTGCTAAAATTGCGGCAGTGACGACGTTAATCGGAGCAGTTTTAATTACGATTGCAACTCCGATTTTTTATGAAAGTACCAGATCAAGGTTGTTCGAGAAACCGCTAGTTTATATTTTTGCGGCGATTCCTGTGCTGGGATTGTTGTTGGTTGGACTCTTGCTGAGAAGTTTGGAGAAAAAACAAGAACGAACACCGTTTATCTGGACAATTTTGATTTTCTTGCTCAGTTTTCTCGGCTTGGGATTGATTGTTTTTCCATACATTATTCCCACACAACTCACGATTTACCAAGCGGCTGCTGCGCCTAGTGCCCTGGTATTTATGATTGTGTTCATTGGCTTTCTGATCCCGATTATGATTTTTTACAACATCTACAATTATGTGGTGTTTCGGGGGAAAGTCGCTGGCGGGCATTACGGGGAATAAAATAGTTTCGTAGTGAGGACTTCAGCTTTTTATGAGGACTTGCATTCCAATACTTCGGACAGTTTTAGATATAGTCGAGTCTCCGAAACCTTTGCTGGCTATATGCTGGACTATTTTTTCAATGTTTAAGTTCAGCCCTAAGTTTCAGAAAATGCGTAAAAAATGGTAGGGCTTACTCCGTAAGGCTTACAGGGCCGTTAAAAAACTGTCCGAAGTATTGGCATTCCTCACTACAAAATTATCTAATAGACATCTCCAAAAAAGCAAGCTTTGAACAGGCAGAAAAGCCTGTGTCACAATAATTATTGGAGATGTCTAATTTGCATTATGGTCGCTGATAGCGAGATTTTTGATAAAATATTCATCGGTTAAACTGGACAGTCAAGCTCGCAAATCTCGCTGTTCCTGTAGTGTTTCACAGTTAATAGAAGTTGGGATATAGCCTTTCTCAGAAAGATGACGTAGCCGACGTGCATAGGACATCGGGCATACCTCACTTTTTTTGATAACCGCTGTACATAAGGTATAAAATAAGTATTGGAGTGAGTAAACTTAACCAGCGAGGCGAGAGAAATGCCCTCCCCATTTCCGGGAATGAATCCCTACTTAGAACAACCAGAATTTTGGTCAGAAGTTCACAGCCGGGCTATTGTAGCAGTCGCAATCGCGATCGAACCTGAATTGAATCCCAACTATCGAGTTGCGGTGGAAAAGCGGATCTATCTCAGCGCATCCTCTGAATTAGTCGGAATTCCCGACATTTCTCTCGTATCCAAACAATCAAACCCAATTCCATCGGTTTCTGGCACTACTACCCTCACCCGCACTGAACCTATCCCTGTTCAACTTCCGCTACCAGAAACTGTAGAAGAAAGCTATTTAGAAATTAGAGAAATGCCCAGCGGTAGAGTTATTACTGTTCTCGAACTGCTTTCCCCCAAGAATAAAACCGCAGGAGAAGGACGAAATGCTTATGAAAATAAACGGCAGCAAGTGTTGGGGAGTCGCACCAACTTAGTCGAAATTGACTTGCTCAGAAGCGGCAAACCCATGCCGATTTTAGGAGTCACAGAGCGCACCGATTATCGGATTTTAGTCAGTCGCGGTTCTCAACTTCCTCAAGCTGAATTGTATGCTTTTAGTGTTAGAGATGTCATGCCTTGTTTGCGAATACCTTTGCAACCGCTAGATGTAGAACCAGAACTCGATTTACAGGCTGTATTAATGGGTGTTTACAATCAAGCTAGATTTGATTTAGGTATTGATTATTGTCAAGAAGCCCGCCCGCCTTTGAAAGCAGCAGATAGGGAGTGGGCAGATAATTTGTTGAGGCAGCAGGGAAGGCGATCGTAAGAGGATTTTAGCTCTTAGATTTTAGAGAGGATTTGCATTCATTAGGAATGAAAATTTAATAACTTATACTTTTGTTCTTGTGGAATGGGCGTCTCGCTCGTCCAGAAAGAGTGGGCGGGACACCCCACAAACTTGTGTAGATTATTTAATTCGCGATCCTTACTACAAACTAATTTATAACGCAATACGGTTTACTTAAGACAGTCCACGGGGAAAAACGATGTGACAAACAGA
>JAJAYT010000325.1 GCA_026786085.1 Microcoleus sp. CAN_BIN18
GATACACCGATCGGTCTTACCATCCGCAGCCCCGAAGGCTGTTTGTCCGAGATAACTGGTGAATCGAGGTTCATGCTAAATTTCTTGCTGATCATATTGTACAGAAGACCTGATTTTTCACTTGTAGTCGATCGCTTGAGGTTCACCAGTAAACTTGCCGAGATTCCTGAGATCCAGGACTGACGCATCAACCGGGTTTTTTAACGTAAATACGCGTTGTAGCCTCTTGCCAGACTTAAAAAACCCGGAATATTAGTGTTTTTTAAAGTTGGGTTTAACAAGCTCAACCCAACCTGCTGCTCTGAAGGCAAGTAAGTATAACTACTAAGCTACCACCGAAAAATGCGACACAGAATTACATATCTTTCAGAGTAGCCAAGCTAATCGTATCTCCCTAAAGATATAAATTAAGTACAGCAGATTACTATATCCGTCAAAACCTTGGGTAGAATAAGACCGTGCGATCAAGTTCCTATGTTCACAAAAAGGCAGGTTCGTCATGGATTGGAAGTCTGCTCTAAACACCGGTACTCTTTCCTTAATTCTGTCTTTACAGGCAGTTGCCGCCGGCAGTTTATTTACACCAGCTCTTGCCCTCAACAGCCCGGCAAACAGCGTTTACCCGCCATCAACACCGCAGCTACCCCTTAACTGGCAAACAGTTCAACTAGCCGGACAAACCGGAAGCAGACCGAATAGCCAGCAACCAGTAGCCATCTGGAATAACTTTCAACCGCCGGAGCAAGGAGTACCCGGAAGGCGGGAAGGGGGAGGAACCCGTGGGTTAGTATGCCCCACTGCCATAACTGCCCTGATTCCCCAATCAACTATGGGGAAAACCATATCAGCAAAGCCAACATTTTTCTACTACCTTCCGGTAGCCCTCGACAAAACAGTTCAGTTTGAGTTAGCGGACGAAAACGACAAAACAGTATACAAAAAAAGTTTTCGGATGGTAACTAGCCGTGCTGGTATCGTTAGCGTCAGCCTCGACTCCGACGGCAACTCGCCAGCCCTGGAAGTTGGCAAAAACTATCAATGGTACTTTACGATCAAATGCAACCCAAAAAGCTATACAGATGATGTTCTCGTTTCTGGGTGGATCAACCGTACCGTACTCGCCCCAACAGTGAAAACACAGTTGGATCGATCGCCCGATCGTCGCGCCAAGCTCAGCATCTTCGCCCAACAAAGTCTCTGGTACGAGTACCTGACAACTCTAGCTCAATTGCGCATTGAGTCTCCCAGCGATGCTAGTTTAGCGATCAAGTGGTCAGAAGTGTTGAGATCAGTCGAACTCGGCAAAATCGCCCAAGAACCATTAGTCCCAAGTGAGTTAACACCTATAACCAGAAAATAATTCGAGTTGTGCAGCAAGTACCAAAGACTCGGTTTCGAGCGCGGTATTTGCCAGCGCCACAGATGATTTTTGGTTATTCCGGGTTTTTTGGTCGATCGTCCTCAATAAATTAAAATTTTTGTCCTCGCCAGCAGTTCGGGTTCCCTTGCCTCTTGAAAACCGGACTGCTGAAACTTTTATGGTCAAATTGCGCCCAATACTAAATGGTAAACTGGCAGAGTCAAGCAGCAGACCAACTTATTTTACAAAAATTATTAATTATGCGCCCGAGAGCAAATATTGCCATATTTCGGTTGGGGATTTCACTTCTAACTGCGCTCCCGATTGCTTGCTTTCATGCCAATAAAGGCATATCTCAAACGGACAATATTTCTCAGTTACCCACCACCGCTGACAACTCAGCAGATATGGGCAACGCAGTATTAGCACCACAAAAACTGGAAATCCACCAGGATGAAACGGCCACAAGCTTAAATCAACTCCCGGATTCGAGCCAGAGCAACCCCGAACCAGAAACACAATCGAACAGCTCCGAAAACAGACAAGATGCCTGTTCCACAATCGATGAAACAGTTTGTGGTATCGACATCCTGCCCGAAGCAAAAAATCTGGTTGAGGCCGATCCAAAATGCCAGAACCATCCACATTGCAATGTTTTAGCCCAGAATCAACAAACTGCGCCTCCAAACCTGCCACCGCCGCCGACTCAACCAGATCCAAATCGCGATCGATTTCTGCAACCAGCCCCACAGCCTTCAGTAGAACCTCCCCAAACACCACCAACAGTTGCGCCCCAACCCCCGTCACCAGTGCCCCAACTACTCCCGGATACGATAATTCAGGTGCAGAAAATTCAAGTAGTTGGCAGCACAATATTAAGTCAAGACGAAATCAATGCCTTAATCAAGCCGTTTGAAGGCCGTTCATCCACCCTAGAACAGCTCAAACAAATCGCCGACAAAATTACCGAAATTTACCTCAATCGTGGCTACATCACTTCGAGAGCCGTCTTGCCGCCCCAAACTCTCACCGCAGGGGTAGTCGAAATTCAAGTGCTCGAAGGCAAGCTGGGCCCAATTGAGGTAGAAGGAAATAAAAGAGTGCATAAAAGTTACATCCGCAGCCGGATTCGACTCGGTGCCAAAATACCCTTAAGCACAGCTTCATTAGAAGACCAACTCCGGCTGCTGCGAGTCGATCCTTTATTCGACAATGTAGAAGCCAGCCTGCGGGCTGGAGATAATGCAGCGGAGAGCATTCTGATCGTCAGAGTGTCGGAAGCTAATCCGTTTCAATCCAGTTTCAGCTTTGACAATTACTCACCTCCGAGTGTCGGTTCCGAAAGATTGGGAGTAAGTTTGCGACACCGGAACATAACAGGAAATGGCGACGAACTTGCGGGTGCTTATTATCGATCGCTAGGCGATTCAGACTTGTTCGATTTCAGCTATCGCGTGCCCCTAAATCCGATGAACGGCACTTTGCAATTGAGGGCGGCGCCGAACCGTAACAGTATTGTACAAGCACCGTTTGACACTTTTGATATTTCGGGGAAGTCACATTTATTTGAACTTAGTTACCGCCAGCCGCTGCGGAGAACGCCGATCGAAGAATTTGCCTTGTCTGCCGGCGTTACTTATCAGACAAGCAGCACTTTTCTCGCCGGCGAACCGTTTCCTTTTGGTATCGGCCCGGACTCCAAGGGTGTCAGCACTACGACTGCAATTAAGCTGGGACAGGACTACATTCGGCGCGACCCCCAGGGTGCTTGGGCCGTGCGATCGCAATTTACGATCGGGACTAGCTTATTTGATGCGACTCAAAACGAAGGTTCTGTCCCTGACGGACAATTTTTTAGTTGGCTGGGTCAAGTGCAACGAGTACAGCGATTGAATGACAAAAATTTATTAATTTTGCAGTCAGATTTGCAGTTGTCAGCTAATAGTTTATTGCCTTCGCAGCAATTTGTAATTGGTGGGGGACAATCTTTGCGAGGCTACCGCCAAAATGCCGGTTCTGGCGATAACGGCTTCCGAGTTTCGATCGAGAATCGGATTACTTTGCAGCGAGATGCTTCGGGAAATCCCAAACTTCAATTGGCTCCTTTTTTGGATGCGGGTACGGTGTGGAACGTTGCCAACAATCCTAATAAATTAACCAATCAAAGATTCTTGGCAGGTCTGGGTTTGGGGGTGATCTGGCAACCGATACGGCAGGTGAACTTGCGCGTAGATTACGCTTTTCCTTTGGTGAGAATTAGCGATAAAGGCGACAATTTGCAAGATAATGGCATTTACTTCAACATCATTTATACACCTTAATGAGAGTGAGGGATGGGGAGACTGGGAGAGGGAGAGTGGGAGATGAACACAATATTTCCTTCTTCCCTCTTCCCTCTTCCTTCTTCCTTCTTCCTTCTTCCTTCTTCCTTCTTCCTTCTTCCTTCTTCCTTCTTCCTTCTTCCTTCTTCGTCGGATATTAATCGCCGACTTCCCCGACCACCTCGGCAGCCCCCTGAGTTTCGAGCCAGAGTTTGAGCAACAAGAGTTCAGCCCGATCGCCCAAAACAGTCGCAAACACCCCCTGAGCGCCCTCAGACGCATCAGAAATCCACGTACCGCGCAAAGTCACTTCTACAAAATCAGCATCAGCAACACAAAGGTCGATCGCCTCGCACTCATCTCGGCGGGCCTCAGATTCCAACAGAGAAAGCGCCGGCAAATTCGCCGGCAGCAAAAATGCCGCAGTGCTCGGTTCGACGCTGATGCTTTGACCAACTCGCATAGCCAGCACAACTCGCAGCGCCACTAACTGTTCGGGAGATTGAGCCAAACGCTCTAGATTAAAGCCCGTTTCAGTGTAAGTCAACTTCAGCATATTGACAGCCCTAAATTTGAAATTTGAAATTGGTCATTAGTCATTAGTCATTAGTCATTAGTCATTAGCATTTTGTAGGGGCGGGTTTAGCTAAGGATCTATGATACAAATGACTAAAAAAATGGCAAAACCCGCCCTCTCTCTCTCAGTCATCAGTCAATTGTCATTGGTAATTGGTAATCAGTCATTAGTCATTAGTCGTTAGTCATTGGTTCGCGCATTACGCATGGGCAGTGAGAAACCTGGTTTCTACACGAGTTTTGGGAAGATTCACGAGCAATGTACTAAGAAACCTCGTTTCTGGGGTCGTAAATACGATCGCGAAATACAGTTGTTAGTTGTCAGTTGTTTTTGATTAACTAATGAACAATGACTGATGACCAATGACTGATGACCAATGACTGATGACTAATGACTAATTCCCTATTCCCCAATTTGGTATTCGTGCCAAAACATTTCGGCAAAAGCAACAGTGGGGTGCATAGGAGCCTTCGGCTTAGTTCGCAGAGGCATTTGAGCTTCTGTAGGAGTTCGATCGCCCTTACGAGAGTTGCACCGTTCACAAGCCGTCACCACGTTGTCCCAAGTGTGCGGCCCGCCCTTCGATCGAGGCATAACGTGATCCAACGTCAAATGCCGATTGTTGCCACAGTATTGGCAACAATGAGCGTCGCGGCGCAACACTTCCCGGCGATTGACTGGCGGCACTTTCCAAACGCGCTCCCTGTTGCCAAAAGTCAAGCGGATTTGTTCGGGTACGTGGATGCTGGTGCTGGGCGATCGTACTAGCCAGCCATTACCGATGCTAAAATCCAGAGGTTGGGCCTTGCCTGTTACCAAAAGTACGATCGCTCGTTTGATGTTGACACGGCTCATCGGTAGGTAATTCTGGGAAAACACCACCACAGATTGCCTCAATACATCAGTTACTACGTTCACGGCTGCCTCCTCTTCATTAGGATTTTAGATTGAAGAATTTTAAATTTTAGATTTGGGATTGTGGGTGTAACACCCGCATGATTAAATTTTAGATTTGGGATTGTGGATGTAACACCCGCATTGTTAGATTGAAGAAGTTTAGATTTTAGATTTGGGATTTTGGGTGTTGCACCAGCATTGGCTGAATCTGGTTTTTTGCCAGTTTCCCAAGCCTTTCCCAATTTCTCAAATATCCAACCAAATGCCCCCGCTTCTGTTACGACAGAAGCGGGGGCCAAAAAAACTGCTTTCATGCAAATTTTCATCCTGTGTCGGTACAGTTTTTTTAGCTGTACCTCCCGCTTCGCGTATCTTTCTGTGGCAGTGCCACTCCCGTACCGTCTTGGTCTACCTGGTTGTAATTAATTTCTGCATTTTGTTCTAATCCACTATAACCCGGTTTATTTAGGCCGGGCCGGGCCCACGAGGTAGCTGTGACGGTAGCCAAACCCGTCATAAAGCCGTGCCGTGACAACTCTGTGCGATTCCTGGGCTGATCGCACTTGAGTTGATAGGTGGAGTAGGTGGGGAAAAATTTCACAAGAAAGCTCGGTAAGTGGGAAGCGAGCGAGACTTTAGTCCTGAGAGGAAAACGACCACGCGATTTCAATCGCCTTGAATCCCCTTGCGGGGTAGAGGGGTATGGTTGCCCCTCCAGCGAGGATATGGTTGTCCTCAAGTAAACACCCATTGCTGGGGTAAAGTTAGCTTGTCGGTCAATGTTATGAAGGCTTGTCAGGCTAGCAGCACTGTCTCAGTGACTTTAAGACTGTTTAACTACTAGCGACAGAGCAAGGGACTAGCTTCGCATCCCAGGGTGTCATGACCTAAATAACGTAGCCAGTTAAGACTTAGGCTGGTCAGTACAGCTTGCTTGATTTCTCTTGCAAGCTCAGTGGCGTTGATTCCCTGAGTTACTGACAGCAGGCAGAAAGTAGTAAGAGAGCTTTAAATCTAGCTTTAAACATACTACACTAATATTACAGATATGTACACCGTCACGGAGAAAAATCATGCATACCTTACCTAGAACCTCAACCACCGAAATGGAAGTCACCAGCATTCGACTGGAAAAAGAGCTCAAGGAGAGACTCAAAGAGCTCGCGGGGAATCAAGGCTATCAAGCTTTGATTCGAGATTTGCTCTGGAATTACGTCCAGCAGAAGTCTGGAGAGTATCGCCAGATGTTTGGTCGATCGGATATTCGAGCTAGTATTAATGCCACAGCACAGCAGGAAGAACGCTGCGCGCTTACAGGAGAGCAGATCCGAGTTAATGAGCCGATGTTATTAGGCCTGACGATGCACGGAGAAATGGTGCCGCTGAGTATGGGGAGTATGGGCAGTATGGGCAGTATGGCTGGATAGACCAGTTTACCCTTGAATTTGCGATTGCGATCGGCCTGGGGTGAGATCCCCAGGCGATGCAGATCAAATCCCGAAGCATTTCCAGGATATCTATTGAACAAACCGCGAAGACGCTAAGGACGCGAAGAAAGATCAGAGAAGGAAGACGCGCGGCAACAGTGCTAAACTTTCCATCGGGTGTGCCGAAAGATGATGGTAAATTTGATGGAAAAGATTAAGGTAATGCTGAAAAATCGCTACTTGACTGCTGTAAGTTCGATCGCCATTCTCACAATTATCACCGGATGCGCCACAACCGAATCACCCCAACTTGCAACTCCCTCTCCTATAGCCGAATCTTCCCCGCCGCCGGTTAAACCAAGTCAGCCATTAACAGTCTCTGTCAACAATCCCGAAACCGCCACAAATACCAAAATCCAGCAATATCTCAACGGATTGACAGCCCAAGGTTCTGCCAAAGAAGACCAAGGTATCTGGATACAATCGGGCAATACTTTGTTAGCAAACCATCAAGGTACAGTTCCTCTGTCAGCCGCATCTATTACCAAAGTAGCAACATCTCTGGTAGCGCTGCAAGAATTCGGGCCGGAACATCAATTTATCACTTTAATTAGTACCGACGGCACAATCAAAGACGGCGTATTACAAGGCGATTTGATTATTCAAGGTAGCGAAGATCCGTTGTTTGTTTGGGAAGAGGCGATCGCCCTCGGTAACATCTTAAATCAAAAAGGCATCAAGCGAGTCACTGGCAATTTAATAATTGTCGGCAAATTTTACATGAATTTTGAATTAAATCCCCTCAAATCAGGAGAATTGCTCAAACAAGCATTGAACAATCAAATCTGGCCTCCCGAAGCCGCCGCCCAGTATCAAACACTCCCTCCAAATACGCCCAAACCCCAAATAGTAATTGATGGTACTGTCAAAGTTTTGCCAACAAGTCCCAGCGCCGTGCCCTTAGCCAAACATTATTCTTTACCCCTCGCCGAACTAATCAAAAAAATGAATCAGTATAGCAACAATCTGATGGCAGATATGCTAGCTGATACTGTCGGCGGCGCGAAAACAATTGCGCAAAAAGCAGCAGCAGCAACCGGAGTTCCTTCCGCAGAAATCCAACTGGTCAACGGTTCGGGATTGAGCGACGAAAATCGCATTTCTCCCCGGGCTGCTTGCGCATTATTTATCGCTTTAGAACGCTATCTGCAACCTTACAGCATGACAGTTGCTGATGTCTTAACTGTAGTTGGGAAAGATAAAGGAATACTCTCAGAACGACCGCTACCAAAATTAGCAGTAATCAAATCTGGTACGTTGGATAATGTTAGCGCTTTGGGCGGCGCGCTGCCCACTCAAAAACAACAAACTGTGTGGTTTGTGATTATGAATCGAGGGGCAAATGTCGAGGTATTTCGCACTCAGCAAGAGGTTTTGTTAAATAGCTTTTTGACTGAATGGGGAAGCGTTCAAGCGTCACCGCCCGAATTAACGCCAAATCCTGCTAGAAGTAGTAAGGTTTCTCGCAGCGAACTTGTTCAATAAGCTTTTGTGTATTTAACTTGTGTATTCTGGGCGCTGCTTGGAATCTTTTCCCACAAGAGAGTTTATAGGTGCGTCAGCACAGACATTTACTTATTCGAGCTACATTATTTGGGCGTTTGTTCCTCGGTAATGGCTTTTCTTGGAAGGATTTTATTGGCTATTTTTTCGGATGTACTTTGGGAGGGGTTTTGGTGGTTTTGCTGAAGCGGAAAATTAGATAATTTGCTTTTTTATGTCAAACCTCAATCGGTTTTGTAGTGAGGACTTCAGTCCTTCATGAATGCGGACTGAAGTCCTCACTACAAACCAATTTAATTTGGTGTTTTCGCTCTGGCTACTACAATGCCGATCGCACTTTCGACTCTGCTAATATATCTGTGCAAGTCGTAAGCAACTGTCACAGCCCCAGCCGGCGAAGCGTGAATTAAGCCGAGATTCCCGTCTGCATTCCTGTACACAAAGCCCGTGTGGGTGACATCCAATCCTTTAACATCCGTGGCTACCGCCACAATATCCCCCGGTTTTAACTGGGAATACACACTTTTGATCCGATTTGTCGGGATGTAATTCACAATAGTTTTGGCTAAGTCTGCTTCGATGCCGACAATGCACTGATAAGTTGCTTCGTCTTTCACCATTTGCGGGTAACTGCTGCGGTGCTGACTCATGAAATTTAGTGTTTTATTCATCGGGATGCCTCCCAATTGAGCGGTGATATTTTCCACAGTTTGCCGTTTTTGATTGTCGTTAATCCATTCGGAAAAATAGTGCAATCTGCTGCAATAACCGTTCATTTTACCGTTTACATACCGCTGGTCTTCTATGCGATTTACAAAGTTTTGATAATCATAATCTTTTACTGCTACGCCTCGCGAAATAGCTAAAACTGTCTCTACAAATAAAACGCAATCAAATTTATTCAACGTTACAATCAACTTTTCTGCGTCGGATTTGTCCAGCAAACCCTCGGCGTAGGGCTTTCCTAGGAAATTATCGCCGATCGCCTGTATGATTTCTCCGATCGGGCGATCGGGCAAATTTTGTTTTTTTGCATACTGTACAATCTTGTCAAAACGTGCTATGTCTTCGGGTTGTGCAGCGGTTTCTCCCGGAGTATTATTGGATTCTGGTTGTCTCGCCAGCACTTCCAGCAATTGGGAATAGGAAATTTCAGCTAAATTGTTCAAGTCCCAAAACGGACTCGGGAGACTCGAAAGCGTTTGCTTGTTTGTTGCTTCCCGATGTTCGCTTTTTCCCCTCAACTCAGTTGCTGCATCCGGGCTGCGTTGTTCTGTTTGTCGATCGACAATAGAGCCCGCAGCAGCTTGAGACTGAAATGCCCAAACATGAGGTATCAAAAAAATGTTCACGCCAGCAATCGCCAATCCCAAAACAGCCAGACTCCAAAAATTTCTCATGTTTCTCAAAGGATTTTGCTTCAACTCAGTGCTATCCTGAAATTTTTACAATTACTAGAAGTCTCAATCACCCTACTAGACAGATTAAATTGACACTACTCGGACTCGATCGACATACTTGTCATTTAGACGCCGCCCTATTATAAACTGATCGTGCGAGTTTGATATCACACCCACTGTAATGCAAGTAGACCGCCGACGCCGCCCAATCGATCCCCAACGCCCCATCCAGCCCCGACGCCAAAGCAGCCGTCCAGTCCCATCCAGACGACAAAGCAGCCGTCCAGTCTCATCTCGTCGCCCAATCGGGCCCCGACTAATAGATATCTGGCAAAAGTCGCTCGCTCTTCTTGAAATTATCTGGGTTAATCTGCGTTCATTTGCCTTGTATCTGCGGTTGACCTATCAATCAAAGATTAATGCAAGAGGTCTCATCCAATCCCGACGCCCAAGCAACCGTCCAGTCGGGCCCCGACGCCCAAGCAACCGCCCAGTCGGGCCCGGACGCCCAAGCAGCCAGCATCCCGTCCCATCTCGTCGCCGAGTCAGAACGAATCTTTCTCGGCTAAAATACCGTAACATTCTGTGCTTAATTGCTGGGGCGATCGCACTAGCTTGGATTGTCACAATACCATTCAGAACTCGCCGCGCCCCAGACCCGCCAGTCATTTTACCTCAAGAGGCAATCTCGCCGCCGACAATTGGAACATCGGAAAATTTAGTCGATCGTCAAAACGAGCCTAGCTTCAGCTACAACATCAAAACACCTCCCAATCCAGTTTACTCTCAAGAATTGCAAGGGATTGTTGATGAAGCTACCCAGATTGCAACCAGTAAAGGATTGCCCGCAGACAAGCTATCAATTAGCTTATTTGATGTCAGCAATTCCCAAAACCACACCTTTGCCGGATATCAAAATCAAGCTCTCAGATTTCCTGCTAGCGTTGCCAAGTTATTTTGGATGGCAGCCTTTTACTCAGCCATAGAAAAAGGCATAATTACAGAAAAAGAATCTGCGTTTAAGAACGACCTAGAACAAATGATTCGCATCTCCAACAACGATTCCGCTAGCAGGCTTTTAGACAAAATCACCGATACAAAATCCGGCGGACGGCTCGCAGGAGAAGAGTTGCAAACATGGCTGCAAAAGCGCAGGCAAATTAACACATTTTTCCAGTCAGCAGGCTACAATGATATTCGTATAAGCACCAAAAATTATCCCATATACTATTTAAGGCAAGAAGGCCCAATCGGTCGCGACTTGCAATTGCGGGGCGATGCTTCCCAGCCGATTCGCAATCAAGCAACTAGCGATCAAGCCGCCAGATTAATGTATGAAATATATACAAGGCAAGCAGTTTCGAGTATCGCCAGCCGCAAAATGGCTTACTTGCTGACGAGAGACTTAGATCCCAAAGCTTGGAAGAATGACCCTAGCAACCCGATCAAAGGATTTCTGGGCGAATCTTTACCACCTAATATTTATTTTGGTTCCAAGGTTGGCTATACTTCTAGTTCTCGCAGCGAAGCGACATTTGTCAGGACTTTAGACGATCGAGCGATTTATATTTTAGTCGTTTTCGCAGACGATCCGGCTTATTCCAAGGACGAAACAGTATTTCCGGCAATTTCTCGACACGTGTTCGATCGGCTAAACGCTCGCGGGCCTGGAAGTTAGGAATGATTGTGAAGAGAAAACGGCGGTTGAAACCGCGTCTATACAAACAATGTCCGCCTCCGCGGACTAAAAAAAAGGATAACCTAATTTTAACCGCCCACTCTTCAACCCGCGGAGGCGGGTTTTGCCTGTGTAGACGCGGTTTCTAACCGCCCGGTTTTCTTCTTTCATCAACAATTGAAAAAACAATCGCAAAAATAATTTAACTGGGGCGAAAGGATTCGAACCTCTGAATGGCTGGACCAAAACCAGCTGCCTTACCACTTGGCGACGCCCCAACGTCTTAACCTTCATCATATTAACACTCTAACACCCAAATCTGTCAAGCACTTTGACAATAAAATTTCAAAAATCTTTTTGCAACCGATCGCCCGCCAGTTTATTTTTTGACAACAGCGGGGCGAGCCAGCGGGATTTCAATCCTGAACTCCGCTCCCTGTCCGGCTTCGGAGATACACTTCAAACTTCCTCCGTGTTTTTCCACCACAATCTGGTAGCTGATCGACAAGCCCAGTCCCGTACCCTTACCCACAGGTTTGGTGGTAAAGAAAGGGTCAAACAAGCGCAATTTTGCTTTTTCGGCCAATCCTGGCCCGCTGTCACGAATCCGAATCACCACAACTTGACCGATCGACTTTCCTGAATCAGCATCCGAGTCTGCCGCCACCACCGCCGTCGAGATGGCGATCGTCTTGGGTGCGGGCTGATTGTCCAAAGAGTCGATCGCATTCCCCAAAATATTCATAAACACTTGGTTAAGCTGTCCGGGATAGCACTCTACCTTCGGCAAAGCGCCGTAGTCTTTAACGATCTCAATTCCCGGTATCAGCCCGTTTGCCTTCAAGCGGCTCTGCAAAATCAGTAGCGTGCTGTCAATCCCTTCGTGAATGTCCACCGGCTTCGTCTCGGCTTCGTCATGCCGCGCGAAGTTGCGCAGAGACAGGACAATTTTGCGGATGCGTTCGGCTCCCATCTCCATCGAAGACAGAATTTTCAGCAAATCCGGCACTACAAAATCAATATCGACTTCTTCGCTTTTTTCAAGAATCTCATCGCCCGGTTCCGGGTAGTGCTTTTGATACAAGCGCAGTAAATCCAGGATATCTTTCACGTACTGCTCGCAATAAGTCAAGTTGCCGTAAATAAAATTAACCGGATTGTTAATTTCGTGGGCGACGCCGGCGACCATTTGACCGAGAGAAGACATTTTTTCGTTTTGGATAAGCTGAGCTTCTTTCTGCTGCAAACTCTGCAAAGTTTGGGTGAGTTGGCGGGCTTGAGTTTGAGCTGCTAAGGCGGCCGCCCTGGTTTGGGCGTAAAGTTCGGCTTGGTCGATCGCGATCGCCAGTTGATCCACCACCGCTTGCAGCAATTCCACTTCGCTAGTCGCCCAGGAACGGCGGCTGCTGTAATGATTGCAAACGACAGCCCCCATTTGACCGGAGTGAGTTTTGAGCGGCAGAAGTAGCTTAGAAACAATCCCCACACTGTTCAAAAAAGCTCGTGTCGGTGGTTCTATGCAGGGTGCTGTTGCTGCGTCGCCGATGCGGAGCGTTTGACGGTGGCGAATTTTCAAAGCCAGCAGCGTTACTTGTTCGATCGGGTAATCTGCCAGCCGCTCTTGGAGTTCGGGATTTGCCGCCTCGTGGGTAATCGCAAAACTTGGCTCCCCGTGCCGCGAGATGGAATACCACAAAAAGTAGCACTGGTCAACCTGCAACAAGCTGCGAATTTCGTTGACAGCCGTATCTAAAATTTTGTCGAGGTCGAGGGAATTACGCATCTGACTCGCCAGGCCGAACAGCAGACTTTCCCGGCGGCTCAACAATTCTTCTCGCGCCTTGATGCGATCGATCGCCACGGCGATGGCGTGAGCCATCCACCCCAGAACTTCTAGCGCCCCTTCCGTTACAGCCGCGCTGCTGCACAGAGCCATCACTCCTACCAGCCGCTCCTCCACAATCAGCGGATAGGCAATCGCCCACAGGGACGGGTTCGAAAGCAGGAACACCGGGGCACTTTGAAGTTTTCCCGCTGCTGGCACCCAATCTTCTATTTCCCGTTCCCACTCTTCGCTGCTGAGTCCTGAAGTAGCCTGCAATTCTAACCGCTCTGTCTGCGGGTTGAACGTCCAGATGCTCGCCCCTGCCACATTCAGGTGATCTACCGTTGCCTCGGTGCAGCGGTTGAGGATGGTGGGTATTGTCCCGCCTTGTCCGAGGGCTAGACCGACTTTAGCTTGCATGGCTCCCAAGCGCGATCGCTCTTGTAACCAGGCTGCCGTTGGTTGGGCTTCTGCGGTGTCGGGCGATCGGGCAACGATTTCTCGGATTTGTTTGGTATCGGAATCGCGATCGATCAGCACTGAAATTTCCCGCAAATCTGGAGATTGGCCAGTTTCCGCGAGAATTGGCAGTTGTTTTGTGCGGAATATTATTGTGCCACTCTCTGCCGTCTGCACCGCCGACAAGAAGTCCTGGTTCGATCGACGAGCTAACTCCGAAATTTGCTGGCCGTCGGAGGTGATATCTTCTACCTCTGCCACCTTTTTCTGGGCTTTGACCAATTGCCAGCGCAGCTCCACCAAACTCGCAACTTGCCGCGCCAAAGCTTCAATAGCATTTATCGTTTCTTTTGTCAAGTCTTTGGGCACGGAGTCCATGACACAGAGCATTCCCAGTACCTGCCCGTCCGAGGTGACGACTGGGATTCCGGCATAAAATTTCACGAATGGCTCGGAAACCGTGAGCGGATGTTCGGCAAATCGCACGTCTGTAGAAGCGTCTCGGATCATGACGACGGCGGGCGGTTCCTGGAAGGAATTTGCAGGGAGTTCGATCGCTCCCGCTGCTGCAACCGACGTTTTTTGTGGGGGAATTGCCGAGTCAAATTCCGAGAGAGAGTTTGAGCTTTCGGCTAACTCTGCGGGAGTTTGGTCGATCGCGCGATCGCAAAAATTCAGGTAACGGTAGGCCAAAGTTCGATCAATACCTACCTGCGACTTCAACCAATGGCGGTTAGCATCAATCAAGCTCAAAAAAGCCATAGGAGATCCGCTCATCCTGGCGGCCAAGCCCACCAAATCGTCAAAGCAAGCCTCCGCAGCAGAGCCGAGAAGCTGATACAAGTCAATATTATGGAGCTCGAACACATTTTTACCAAGAGGCAAGGGTGCTTTCATCATGTGTAACTGCCCATCTAGTTGCTGGCAACCGCCCTTCTCAATACTTTCGAGAAAAACAAGCTATGAATTTTGTGCTGGGAGACTGTGGGCGCAAGTCGCGCGCAGGCTGCTTGCGCCAAACTCAGACTAACCTCTTGACTGACATTGAAACTGTTGAGTTATGGGAGTTAGAGCACCGCAGATCTAAGACTGTACAAATTATAATTCCTGTTGACTATGCTTTTGAATAGCTCCGGTCAGCTAAATCTAAGAGTCTCGGTCGGGAGAAAATATATGCCCAAAAATACATGGCGGATAGCTTACATAGAATTTTTTAATAAACCTAATTGTATTTTAACAGATTTGTCTAATCGTGGGTAGCTGGCTTGCTGATACATTAAAATAGTTAGTTTGTGCCACAATGCCAGTGGGTTTTACCGGACTGTACCGCAGGTGGCGATCGACGAAAGTTAGGAGATGAACTAGAAAAGACCGCCAAAATGTTAAACTTTGTAACAATAGTTGTTCAAACTCTACCATCGAAGATTTCAACCTTGGGATGCACATTACTCCTGATGGTCGAGCTCAAAATTTTAGACTAAGAGTTCAAGATCCCAAATTCATCTATGGAGTAAATCTAAAATCTAAAATCTAAAATCGACTGACAGCGGGAATTAAGTTTTCTATTTTCAACAACTATAAATAAACCGGGAGAAGAATATGTCGGCAAGTAGCAGTCAAATACCAACTATTTTGGCAGTTGATGATAGCGTTGTAATGCAAGGACTTGTCAAACAGGCTTTAAGCAAAGAATTTCGTGTTCTAGTAACAGACAATGCAGTGGATGCTTTGTCAACGATTTATCACGAACAAATTTCGGTTTTGTTGCTCGATGTTTCGATGCCTGGTATTGACGGATTGGAACTCTGCCGCACGGTGCGCAGCTTGCCTCAGTTTCAGAATTTGCCGATCGTCATGTTGACAGCGCGAGATGGAGCATTTGATAAGGTACAGGGGCGTTTGGCTGGAGCAACCGAGTATTTAACTAAGCC
>JAJAYT010000326.1 GCA_026786085.1 Microcoleus sp. CAN_BIN18
GGATTGATGCGAACTCAGACTATTACTGCGACTTTGGGCGGGACTTTAATTACAAATGTCTTGGGACTGTTGGTGCTGGCAATTGTTGTTAAAGCTCACAAAGGAAATCTTACTCTCGATTTTTGGCTGTTTCTCATTCCCTCTCTTGCTATCTACACTTTTGCTACTTTGTGGGGAGTTCCCAAAATCGGCCGCTGGTTTTTTAAGAAATTCGGTCACGACGAAAACGCCGAATTTATGTTTGTACTGGCCACGCTGTTTTTGGTTTCTTACGCAGCCGAAATGATTGAGATTGAAGCAATTATTGGGGCGTTTTTATCGGGAATTGCCATTACTCAAATCATCCCCAAAATGAGTCCGCTGATGAATCGGATTGAGTTTATTGGGAATACGCTGTTTGTGCCGTTTTTTCTGATTTCTGTGGGGATGTTGATCGATCCGCTAATTTTGGTGAAGCAGCCGCAGTCTTTGTTGGTGGCGGGGGTGATGATTTTAGCAGAATTGGTGAGCAAGTTTTTGGCAGCTTGGATACCGGGGAAAATCTTTGGTTTTAAGTTTCCGAATATTATGGTAATGTTCGGTCTTTCTGCTGCTCAAGCTGCTTCTACTTTGGCTGCAATTACGGTTGCTTTTGAGATTAAATTGGTCGATCGCGTAACGGTGAACGGCATCATTGCCATGATTTTAGTAACTTGTGTCGCTTCTCCTTGGATTGTATCTCGGTGGGGTCAACAAATGCAGGAGCCGGAGTCGGGTTTGCCGGCTGCTGCTTCGGGAAAGCATTCATGGGGAGATCGAGTTTTAGTACCTGTTGCTAACCCGAATACGGAAGATAATTTGCTGCGTTTGGCTTTGATTTTAGCTAAAACATCTAAGGGAACTTTGCTACCTCTGCATATTTTGTCCGATCGCGGGGAAGCAATTTCGCCGGCACAAAAAATGCAGCAAACTCAACTTTTGAGGGCGGCGGAAACTGTGGCTAACGCGGCTGATTGTGCGGTGGAACCGATCGCGAGGATAGATGATGCGATCGATCGCGGAATTCTGCGGAGCGCAACCGAACGCGAGGCTAGTTTAATTGTTTGCGGTTGGAAGGGATTTTCTACGACTCGCGACAATTTTTTTGGCAGCATCATTGACAATATAGTTATGCGATCGCCCGTACCGGTACTGATTTCTCGATTTCCCCATCCTATCCAGAATACAGCCAGAGTTATTTTGGCGATAACTGACAGCGATTTGACTCGGTTTGGATTTGCGGAAACCGTGGATATTGCTAAGAGTTTGGCCCAGGAACTTAAGGCGACTTTACAAGTGTTGTTGGTGGCGACAAAACGGGAACAAGCTAACAAAAGTGCCACTGAGGTAGAAATTCTTTCTGAGATACCGATAAATCGGGTGCGGGGAAATTTTGTCAAGCAGGTTTCGCAGCAGTTGTTAGAACACGATTTGCTGATTTTAAGAACAATTTATCAGCCGCAGAATTTGTGGGAACAACCGGGAACTCTTAAAGAACCGGAATCGATCGCCCGCGCTAACCAAGATATTTCAATGCTTGTTGTGTATTTCCCCAAATCTTAAGTAATGTTTTAACCGCAGATCGTCTGATGCACCTGCATTCATCTATCGAGCCGGTTAACCGCAGATTTCAAGCGGATAAACACAGATGGACGCAGATGCTTTCGATCTTGTGTGCGATTGAGTACAAGAGGTTTAGTGCGATGGGATAATCTGTGTTTTGCTTTAACGTTGTGCGATCGTCCTCGCTTGCTTTCGGTTATGCAAGCCCTTCGAGCAAAACCGATCGCACTAATACAAAAAATTCTACAAAAATTAGATCGCACTTCAACACAATTTCTCGATATCTGAGGCAATTTTTCGGTATCTGAGAAAATTCTGAGAATATAGTGATATAGTTTCTAGTTGAATCAGGCAAAAATGAGCATTAGACTAAATTTCAGATGGTTTTCCTCAGTGGCGAGTGTTGTGGGCGCGATCACGATCGGCACTTTCAGCAGCGTCACATCCCCTGCAAAAGCCGCAGAAACCGTTGTTGTCCGCAAAGGTATTTTACAATCGTCAATATCGGTTGCGGATTTGCGCGAACTCGCAAAAACCGGAAAAGTCCCCGACAGACTGCAAGCATACGCCAATCTGCTGTCTGACGCACAGCGCAGTCAAATCTATGGAGCACTGCGAGCGAAAATTCCGCTGAATGTAGTTGGTTTGAGTAACTTGCTAAATACGGGCATCGGGACTGCGATTTTGACGGATTTGACAACAGTCATACCCAGGCGCGACGGTGCGGGTGTGGAAGCGCTGCGATCGGCTTTGGTGTTGGGGGCAAACGCGCCGGAAGGCTTATCGGTATTGAGTTTTATTGAATCTTATCCGAGTTCGCGGGTAGTCGTGGATCTTGATCGAGCTTTCGCAGTTTTGGGAAATTTGAACGCGGGGTTTTGGCAAACTCAGCGGTTTATGGCGGCGATCGCACCTCAGTTAGCAGCCACTAAACCCGCGTTTAACCCGCCTTTCGACCCAACCCAGCCCGGCCCGAATTCGGTGCGGGTTCTCAAGCTAGATTTGAACGATAGCGCCCGCAATCGGCGTATTCCGGTTGATGTCTACTGGTCGAGAGCTGCGACTGCTGACAAACCAACGATCGTCTTTTCTCACGGTTTGGGTTCGGTGCGCACGGATTTGCGCTATTTAGCCGAGCATTTAGCGTCCTACGGCTATGTGGTGGCTGCTTTGGAACATCCCGGAAGCAACGAAACGAACACCAATGCTGCGATCGCGGGTAAATCTCGGTTGTTAGCTCCTCAAGAGTTTTTAGACCGTCCTAAAGACATCAGTTTTGTGCTCGATGAACTGGCAAAATTGAACAAAACGGATGATAATTTGCAGGGGAAAATCGCGATCGACCGATCGATGATAATTGGCTATTCCTTCGGCGGCGCCACAGCCTTGTCCGTAGCCGGTGCCGAACTGCAATTGACCAAGCTCAAACAGCGCTGTCAGGGGGATTTAATCGGGTTTAGCTTGGGCGAAGGCATTCAGTGCGCGGCTGCGGGATTGCCCGCAGAACGGTATCAACTGCGGGATGTGAGGATTAAAAGGGCGATCGTCATGAATCCCACAACATCATTACTATTTGGAGAAACAGGTTTAAGTGCAATTCAAATTCCCACATTAATAGTAGCATCTTCAGCCGACAAAACAACACCAGCCTTAGTCGAACAAATTGCCAGCTTCCCAAAAATTCCCTCACCAAAATGGCTAGTCGGATTTGTAGGAGGAACCCACTTAAGCGTCAAAGATCCGAGTACAACCTTAGACCAAGTTAGCAGACCGAGCACAGTAATTACCGGTGATGAACTTGTCGGCGACCAAGCCGCGAGCATACGCAATTATATTAAAGCTATAAGTCTAGCAATGGCCGCTCAACTAACAGATGAAGCCGAAAAATATGCTATCTTTCTAACCCCAGAATACGCGCAATTTGCGTCAACAAACGCAATTCCAGTGCGCCTAATAACAGAAATTCCCCCAGAAACTAATGCAGTCGTGCAAACTTTCATTCAAGGAAATAAGTAGTCATTAGTCATTAGTCATTAGTCAGTAGTCATTAGCATCTCGTAGGGGCGGGTGCCGGCTAACAATCTATGATCCCAGCCGATGTATCAAGGCAAAACCCGCCCTCCTCCCCATCTTATGCCTGGTTTCTTTTTCTTAAGCGCTGATATTTTTTGTTCACGCCAGGGCAAAATATAAACAAGGACTTTGACAAACTTAACTCCCAAACTGCCATGCCTAAAAAAAATGTTATCCCGCTGTTGCTTTTGTTTTTAGTGCTGTTTACCCTTTACGGTGACACTTTAACTTTTCTGCCGAAACCAATAAGAGATACCAGCGTAGCAAGTAGAAAGTTCTTCGTCGGGTTGTGGCCAAGTTGGCTGAGACCGAGAGATTTCAACGAACAAAGGGAACGGGATATTGAGAAATTGCAAAAAAAACCCTAGTCCGAATCCATAGTTTTGGAAGAAGGAAGAAGGAAGAAGGAAGAAGGAAGAAGAAAGAAGGAAGAAGAAAGAAGGAAGTTTGTAGGGTGCGCAATGCGCACCGGTTGAGTTGTAGGGTGCACAATGCGCACCGGTTCACTAAGTTTCAACATCTTGACTTTAATCCAAAACTCGCCAAGGCAATTTTCCTTTGTTTAACTGTGAAAAATCACAACGTGAAATAGCGGTTTTCTGCTTTTTTGGGTTCAGATTAAGCGCCTTGACAGGTCTGGGTGTGCGCACCTACATAATACTTGAGATTTGAGATTTTCCTCCAAGCGGTAAGGTGCGCAGTGCACACCCTACATAGAGAGGTTCTGCGTCCAGGATTGATTAAGCCTGCTTTTTCAACCAGCTAAACATGGCTCGCAAATCTTTGCCCACTTCTTCAATCGGATGTTCTGCTTCTTGACGGCGCATGGAAATAAAGCCTGGTTTGCCGGCTTGGTTTTCCAGAACGAATTCGCGCGCAAATTGACCGGATTGAATTTCGCTGAGAATTTTACGCATTTCGGCGCGGGTGTCATCGGTGACGATGCGGGGGCCGCGTGTTAAATCGCCGTATTCTGCGGTATTGGAGATACTGTCACGCATTTTGGCGAGGCCTCCTTCTACTACTAAGTCAACGATAAGTTTAACTTCGTGCAAACATTCAAAATAAGCTAATTCCGGTTGGTATCCGGCGTCAACTAAAGTTTCAAATCCAGCTTTAATTAAGGCGCTCAAACCGCCACACAAAACTACTTGTTCGCCAAAAAGATCGGTTTCTGTTTCTTCGCGGAAAGTGGTTTCGAGAATGCCGGCTCTGGTGCCACCGATACCTTTAGCATAGGCCATTGCCCGATCGCGCGCTTGGCCAGAAGCATCCTGATATACTGCAAACAAACTTGGAACACCTTCGCCTTGTTCATAAGTCCGTCGCACCAAATGTCCGGGGCCTTTGGGCGCTACCATTACTACGTCTACGTTGGCTGGGGGGACAACTTGGCCGAAGTGAATGTTAAAACCGTGAGCAAATGCTACAACATTTCCTTCGGAAAGATTCGGTTCGATTTGTTCTTTGTAAATAGTTTTTTGAACTTCATCGGGCAATAAAATCATGATGAAGTCAGCGGCGGCGGCTGCTTTGTCTACCGGGTGAACTGTTAAACCCGCGTCGGTTGCTTTGGCGGCAGATTTGCTACCGGGATACAAACCGACAACGACATTCATGCCGCTGTCTTTGAGGTTGAGGGCGTGGGCGTGTCCTTGGGAACCGTAGCCGATGATAGCAATCGTTTTCTTGGCTAAGAGGTCTAGGTTGGCGTCTTCGTTGTAATACATACGAGCCATCGTGCTTGTCTCCTGAGATGCAAATTGGGTAATTGACTGCAAAACTCTCATTTTATCAAAGTGGAGTGCTTTTTTTGCAGAGTTTTACAGATTAAGATTTTTGCGGGGGAAACATAAGACGGCGGTTGAAACCGCGTCTACACAGACAAAACCCGCCGACGCGGGTTGAAGAAGAAGACCGGGCGGTTGAAACAGTGCGTCCTATCTGAACCGTATTCAAATATAATTGTCAATAGCGTGCTGTGCTGTTGGAAAAAGGCAACTAACTTTTTTAACATGAAAATAAAAGCAATACATCATGTGGCGATTATTTGCTCGGATTACGAAGCATCAAAGAAATTTTATGTAGAAGTCTTGGGATGTTTGATTATCAAAGAAACTTTCCGCAGCGAGAGGAATTCTTACAAACTAGATTTGCAAGTCGGAAACAGCAGCGCGA
>JAJAYT010000327.1 GCA_026786085.1 Microcoleus sp. CAN_BIN18
CAACTAACCAATAACAACTAACCAATAACAACTAACCAATAACAACTAACCAATAACAACTAACCAATAACAACTAACCAATAACAACTAACCAATAACAACTAACTAGAATTATGCGTTTACCTTTACCCCAATTTGCTACAAAAGAGCGCCATCCCGATCGCATTGCTGAAGTCATCGAGACAGCAACTACGGAGTTTTTAGCTCAATGCTTGGAACCGGATGACTTGAGTTTTCCGGTGATGCCACCTTTTGGGAGTTGGGTGAAAGCCCAGGATGAAGAGTCGAAAAATCAAATCTACGGCGTGGTTTACTATGCTACCACTAGCCCGATCGACTCCGTGCATAGAGCTCGCGCTTTGGGTTTGTCGCTGGAAGAGTTGCGGGAAGAACAACCGCAGATTTTTGCGATGCTAAAAACCGAGTTTCGAGTGGCGATTGTGGGGTTTGAAGCGCCGCCGGAAAGGTTCAACGGCCACGGCGCATCGAGGGGTACAATCTATCAGTATTTGCCACCGCGCCCGCCGCAAATTCACCAGGCGGTTTATCGCTGCGAATCGGATGAGGTGATTGATTTTACGGTGCAGTTTGATTTTTTGAGGACGCTGCTGGGGGTGACTAATGCGCCTGTGGATGCACTGGCGGCGGCGACGATTCGGGAGATTTATCAGTTGCGGATGCGCGATCGATCTTGGTTGGTGGAAGCGGGGAGGAGTTTGAGTGTTTTGTTGAAGGATGATTATGACAGGTTGCGGGTGATTTTGAGCCAGATTCATCCGTAGGAGACATTGGAATAGGAGACATTGGACAGTTTGCCGATCGGGAAAGAGGACTGTTAATCTTATTTGTCCTCTTTATTCATCGCGCTTATTCCGCTACTTTTTCTGGCACTCGGCGATATTTGCCATCTAAACGTTCCTGTCGCTGACGGCGATTATCAGCTTCTAACATTGCCAGCACTTCATCTAACTTTAGCGTCCAAGCATCAAGCAGGCGACAAGATTCTCGCATCCTAGCAACATTTTGCTGTCTTGTCTCTAAATCGGGTATTCTTGGCTGTTGAGTCATGGCAAGTTCCAACTCCCTTTAATTTCTTGAATACTGGCTTCTGAGGCATCGGCGATTGCCTCTCCCTGGTCTATCGTCCTATACAAAAAGTCTAGCACATCGGCTGTTGCTGCTGGTTGAGATTCTGCTACCTGTTGCAATATTCTGTGCAAACGGTTGTAGGGAATTCTCACACGTTCTTTCACGTTATCAATTGCTTCTAACTCAGGCATTGTTTCCTCTGTCTCGCCAAATTGCTGTAAGAGGGAATATTCTGCTGCTGTTGCTGTATCCAGAAGTGCGACTAACCGCTGTTGCAATCTGAAAATAGTGCTGATAGTTTGGTTTGGTAATTTTGCCATAACATTTGAATTTGGAGTGACAAATTATCAGTATAATAGCACTTCAGGATCGCAAATCAATCGGTCATAATTTATTTAAGCCAAAAAATCATATGTGGGTAGAAATAACAGCGCTAAATCAAGTTCCCGAATGGGGTGTATTGAAGGTAAAAGTTGAGGATACTTCGCTAATTTTGAATCGTCAAGGTACGAATGTCACTTGTTACCGCAATGCTTGCACTCATTTGGAATATCCGATCGACATGGGTAAGGTAAGTGACGGCATTATTACCTGTCCTTTTCACAAATTTCGGTACAAATTAGATACGGGTAAATGTTTGAATGCACCCGATTCTCTGGAATCTTATCCGGTGAAGATTGAGGGCGATCGGGTTTTTGTAGAAATTGGTTCGTAGTAAGGACTTTAGTCCTTCTTTCCTAAAATGGATGCGGACTGAAGTCCTCACTACAAACTTGATCGCACTTTTCACTCTCAACCTACCACTTTCGCGCGTCGCTGACGGAAGAAAATCGTCAAAAGCCCGATCGCCCCAACCATCAAAAGCAGCCATTCCGCAGGTTCAGGAACCCCAGAAACATTCAAAGGATTGCTAGGTTTAGTCAACTCCTCCTTACCAGATTCTACCTCTCTGTCAAATCGATCGTTTTTAGCTTCCGCCGCCTTTAACTGCTCCCTTTGCGCGTCATTAACCAACACAATCATCGAAGAATATGGCGTTACCACCTTAAAGGTTTTAGCCAGCGAGTGCATCGCATCCAATTGAGTCAATTGATTAGCAGTTTTCTGCTTGCTAAGTGCGGTGATCAACTGCCGCGCAGCTATGGGTTTAAAACCTTCATTATTACCATCTGTGATTCTCGCAACCGCCGCCGCCTTCGGAGTTTTGGCATAACTCCAAACATAGCCATCAACAACGTTAACTGTAGATTTTCCCGATGCTGCTGTCGTTGCTACTCTTTGCATCGCCTCTTTGATATCTGTCGCAACTCCGCCACCACTATCTTGAATTACCTTCAAAGTTGCGTCGTCATAACCCGGTGGTAAACCTCCCAAATTCACTATCCACAGCGGTGAGGGCATGGAAATTGCGTTTTTGCGATCGTCCGATAATTCGTAGCTGTGGCGATCGCTCACCACAAACACAGTATCATAACTCTTATCACCGCGCAACTGTGCAAACTGTTGCAGCATATCCTTAAGTTGGAGCGTACCATACAACGTTAACTTAGCAGCATCAAAACTGCGTAAATCTTGCACCAACTTCGGCGGCATTCCCGCAGCACTAGCCACATACAAATCAACCGCATTTTTTCCGACTACATTAACTTTCAACCATTCAAAAGTCTCCTTTACCGCCTTAGTTTCATCTGCCATGCTGCGGGAAGTATCGAGAACCAATGCAAACTTTTTGCTTTGCGGTAGCGAGTAATTTGCATCAACCAGCGGCTTAGTAGAAATCGTATTTTCTCCCGGTAAATTCGCAATCTGTGGTATTGGCTGCTGTTGCGAAACTGCCTTGACAAATGTCGGCAGCCAAGTTTCTTTTGCCTGTTGCCCACTGTAGTTTACCTGTTTTCCGGCGATCGTGCGATGAGTATTTTGGTTCCAAAAAATGTTACGTTTTTGGGCCAAAACAGGCATAGCCCAACCTTGCGGCTGGCGCATCACTTTATAAGTCAGCCACAGGTTCATTTCCGTTGGGGCGTTAGTTGGTGTTCTCGAAAACTCTCGTTTTGCAGGGATTGGAAAAGCTCGCAAGCGATATTGTTTGGGGCCAATTTGTTCTAGCAAAGCCGGATCTACATTTTCTCTCACCTGCTGGTTATAAACTTGCTGCGCGGCACCTCTGGGCGATACAGTAAATGCAAAACGCTTGTTCAAATCGCCAGTATCACCCAACCAAACTCCTGTAACTGCGGCGCTTTCCGGCAGGGAAAAGTAGTAAAATACTTCTTGCAAATTCGGCGTTTGATTTTTGTAAACTTCGTAGAGTTGAACATCAGCCCAATCACCCTTTTCTGTGACTGTCACTTCTTGCGATTCTAGCCATACTTTTTCCTCATTGACATTCAGCAAACCAGCTTTAGCTTCTTCGCGGTTAGATGTTGACTGTACCGCGTGCTTGACTGCTGCTGCGTCACCTTTTTGGATTTCGGTATCAAAGAATTCGCCGTAAAGTTTTTCGGCTTTTTTAACATCGGAAGTTGAGCCTTGATACAAAAACGGTGACATTAAATAATTGTAGCTGTTCTGTAGGTTCCGAGCCGCTGCATCTGGCAAATCAAAACTTTTGTACATCTCATAAATGTGGTTGTTTTCTCCCACAGTGCTGAGGTAGCGGTAAGGAGACAAATAAGCGTTAACTAAGCCCGATCGCACAATATCAGATTTGGCTAACAAAGTTTGGCGAACAGTATCATTTGCTGCGGGAGTTGCCAGCATTTTCAGTGCTTGGACTTGTGGCTGTTGCTGCAAAGCCGCGAAAATTGCCAGCCAAGCTGCTATCACTCCCAAACTTCCCACAATCGCCTGATTTTTGCCGTATTGCGCAGCAAAACTACGCCATATTTTACGTCCAGATTCAATGTAGAGAAAGCCGTATAGCGAAGGCATTACCACGAATAAGCTACAGCTTAATCCAAACAATATAAAGGATAGTGGTATCCAAATTAAAGCCGATATCCATGCCCCATATTTAAACATCTCCAAAAATGATGATACCCATTCAAATTTGAAAAATTCAATGACTACACTGAAGAATCCAGCAACTGTAACCGTTCCCACGGGTATAGCGTAATACATTAGTAATGTTGCCGCCCAAATACCAACTATTAGCATTAAACTGTGGCAGCCTAATTGCAGCCACGCATCTCGCTTCGATCCGATTAAGTTTGAAAAACGAGACTGTTTGTTATGGGAAATTTGAGACTCGGAAATATTTTCAGCGTTTTCTATTTTGCCCAGATATCCGTACAGAATTTCTACTAAAAATGCTGCTATGCACAGCACAATAGTACCGATAATTTGAGAACTAGCTGGAGTCAGTTCTCGCAGCACGAACAACCGGAGCAAACATAACAGAAATAGCGGCGCTTCCACGCCATAAAACAAGCGCATTAGCTGTAGGGGCTGCTCGCGAAAACGCTTGGCTCCTATTACCGTACACGCTGTCGGGACTGCGATTAAAGCTATCAAGGTGAAGCAAAATTCAAGCGGAATGAGACCGTCAATTGTCGCCATAATTAAGGGCCCTGCTAATAAAGGCAAAATCCCTAAATAAACAATCGATAAAAAAGTCAAATTCCACAACCAAAAAATGGTTTGAAAAATTCCGTCAAATACCTGTTTTATTTTCATTTGTTTCTCCTTTTAAGCTTTGTTTGACAGCATTGTGGATATTGGTAGTAAGGTCTTTTACCTCATGATTTTCAGGATTTACGGAACTGTCAAAAAGAATCGAAACTAGCACCCAAGTATGGTTTTTGTGCGTGATGTCGCTGCTGATGCGGGACATGAAGTTATCTGTTGTTAGCTGCGGAGATTGCAGCCAGTATGTAGCAGATAGTTGATTGTCTTTGAGAGACAGCCAGCGCGCCGTTACAGCAGGAGTTAGCTGTTTTTTTTCTATGCGATTGACGGGGATGCCGCTGGCTACGAAACACAACTCCGGTGCGTGATAAGTCTGCCAAGATGTGCTGGCTACTGTGAGCATGGAACCGCGCAAGTTGCCTGAAACAAATCTCTTTTTTTCTGTTTTCGTGGCTGGGTAATTGCCAAAAAATTTTTGTTCGCTGGCATTTAGGGGAATTGATTCGGATACGATTTGTTTGGGAAGTGTCAGGGGGGAGATCGCTAATTTTTGACTTTCTACATGATACAATTGAGAAATTACTGCCAAAATAGCTACCGTCGCAATTACTGCTGGTTTTGCCAGAGGCTGATTTTTGAATATTTCTACATCCCGTTGGGAGTCAAATTTATTGTTTTTGGTTTCGGTAAATTTGGGAATGTTTTGTAGCATCAACCAACTTAAAAAACAAGCGCAAACTAAACCGACGATTCCCAGGGGGACGTGCAGGATTTCTGCATAAGTTGGCTGTTTGAAAACTTCGGCAACCAGCACTAGGACGGTAACTCGCAAAGCGTTAGCAGACACTAACATTAAGAAGTTAGCAACGCATACTGCTAGCCATTTTAAGCTCAATTTCCTGCCTTCTAACCAGGTAGCAGTCAGTAAAAATAGTGTCCCCACTAAGAGGGTTTTAATGCCGCTGCAAGGCACATCAACGTGAGCGATGCCGTTTTCTAAGATGATGATGTCGTAGGAAGAAATAGCCCCAATGTGGAGCATTGAGAGCAATTGTTCTACTACTTGAGCCGTAATCACTCGCGCTGGTAAACCCAATCCGCTATTAAACTGACTGTTGAATGGTAGAATACAAGCCAGCAAGCCAGCAACGGGCAAGTTTTTTCGCCAAAAAATCGGCTCTGCAAAGAAGCCCCACAGCCCGTAAGTCCCGAGGATAAATAGCAGTACGGTAACTTGTTTGATATCAATTATGTACTGAAGGACGATCGAGCAAATGCCTGCGCCCAACATCAACAGCAGCGGATATCGCCTCAAAACGAAATTTGGGGAAAACGCGATCCTCTTCGTTGATGAGCCTCCCGTAGGGGCGGGCTTTGCTAACGGGCGATCGGAGTTCAGAGTCGATCGCACTACTAATGCTACAATCAGAAAACCAATTACTATCTTGTACAGTGTCGGTATCTCAACAAACGAGGATAACAGCCACTTAACTGCTGAGATATTGGCCAAAAACCAAGCGAGCGACAGTAAAGAAGGAGATAGCCAAACCAAATTAATCGCAGGATGGGGAGTAACAGGATCTGAAATTCCAGAATCAGGAACATTGGTGCGCTGCATGATACCACTTGACATTCACGTTGGTGACATCTTAGCTCAGCAAAATTGTAATGCCTAGACCTGTAATTTAAGTTTTGTCAAGCTTCTATTTTCTTTACAGAGAAGCTAGCGTTATAATATTTTTAGCGGAGGTAAAAATGAGCGAAAAAAGTCCAGGATACAAAATTCTTAGCGACAATCGACAAGCGCGCTATATGTATGAAATTATAGATACATATCAGGTGGGCATAGAATTGAAGGGAACCGAAGTCAAATCTATTCGGGAAGGAAAAGCCAATTTGCGGGACGGATATGCCTTGGTCAAGAACGGCGAAATATGGCTGATTAACGTTCATATTTCTCCCTGGAGAAGTGCTAGCAACTATTTTAATCACGAGCCTCGCCGCACTCGTAAATTGCTGATGCACAAGCAGGAAATTCGCAAATTAATCGGCAAAGTGGAAGAAAAAGGCTTGACTTTAGTGCCTTTAAAAATGTATTTGAAAGGCGGCTGGGTAAAACTTGATATCGGTTTGGGGAAAGGTAAAAAACTGTATGATAAGCGGGAAGATTTGAAAAAACGCGAAGACAACCGGGATATGCAACGAGCGATGAAGCAATTCTAGGCCTTGCCGCCAGTTATGAAAAAATAAATTAGATCCCCGATTTGTTTCTCGTCACTCTGAGTTTGAGTGAATGAATTTGATTCAGAAGTCGGGGATCTGTCGAAATCATATCGTTATTTAAGCTGTTGTGCATTTGAAACGCTTGACACTCTCAGGGTTGAAACCTCTGAGATTCTTAATTCAGCGACTGACCTTTAAGTGTTGCGTCCTTTCGGCAATATTCCGACCTTTTAACCGTAGAAACCTACCAATTAACGAGCCTGATTCGCAGCCACTCTCTTTGGG